>JAQICQ010000198.1 GCA_027858455.1 Elusimicrobiota bacterium
CGTGCATATTAAATTCAGAATCCTGGAATTCATCTACCAGAACATCATATCTTATATTTAACCAGTGGGGTAATTTCTTCATATAAACTCCTATTTATACAAGTATACTCTAATTTGCTTGTATTATATAAAATAAAGAGCTATTTGTCAAGTATTTTATGTTACTGTCAGACCTTGTATTCAAGATTATCCATGCTCTTTGCACCTGCTCTAAGAGGAATTATATTTGCCGCTATATTTAAAATAATTAGTCCGGCTACAATAAAGAAAACGGTCGGGCGGTGGTAGGTGGCCGAAGCCATCTTGCTCATAAAATACATCCTTACCCAAACCGCCTCAAGTCCGAGAGTTATACCTATATAAGTAAAACTATAAACCATATAGATTACCCCTCCCCAGGAGGACTCGATCTCGGCGGGGTTATCGGCGTCAAATTTAGGATAAATTGCAGAAAGTCCTATGCCGATAGATGTTATTGAAAAAGCAGCCGCGAAGACGGTTACCGCAGAAAGTAAACTTAAAAATAAAGGGGCTTTAAGAATTATATTTGAAGATACAATGAGAACCATACCCATAATTAAAACCGGGATTATATTCTGTATGTATTTCTTGCGCAGGACTTTTCTTGCGTTAAAAGGAGAACTCATCACCACCCAGAAATACTTACCCTCCAGACTTACGGAGCTGAAAGAAAATCTTAATCCTACCGCAGCTATAACAAATCCTACCATACCTATATTTAAAAACGAAATAAGATAATGTATATAAGGTATATCAAGCGGAAGTTTATAGATATTAAATATATATATAAATATCAAGGCGGCTATAAGCAGCATCTGCGTCCACTGACGGGTATCCCGGAAAAAAGTCTTTATGTCTTTCGCGAAAATGGGGTCTTTATAAAATGTGCGGGCGGAAAACCTTTTTTTCTCTTCGCTTTGAACTTTCTCCCATCCGATATAGAAAAATTTTTCGGCTATAAACCCGTAAAGCCATATCAGAAAAAAAGCTATCAGAACTATAGCTATAAACGACATCCACCATCCGGGGCGGTTATTTATAAACTCCACAGTTATTTTGCTTATCCAGTGGGACGGAAGATAAAAAGAGTTAGGCAGTTCGAATTTAGTTAGGTAGCCCGCCGCTAAACTTTCCCGGCCGGGCCGGAGAATCTGTTCCAGTTTCAGCATTCTAAAGAGAACATAAGTGCCGGTCCCGAGTATCACTAACCCTAATATGAGAAAATCCCGTATCTTTCTGGCCGGAAATATTTTTACTGTAATAACCACAAGCGTCATTCCCGGCGCGGCAGCGCTTAAAAAGAAAAGAAGTATGGCCACAGGAAATAATATATACGCTTTCAAAGAAACAGGGAAATTTACGGCAAGAGACATAAACAAAGGCACGATAACAATTATGCTCATCCACGAAGCATAAACAGCGGTACGGACAAGTTTACCGTAGAGTAGTCCTTTTAAATTCAGAGGCGACACCATAAGAAAATCATTGTCTCCCGAAAAATAAAGAGTTGAGAACGCAGTTATTATACTTGAATAAACCAATAACACAAAAAGGGCCAGAAAAACAGTTCCTATAAGCCGAGCGACCAGCGCCGTCCCTACTATGGGGGTATCTTTTACATAACTTATTACTCTGTAAAACCCCACAAAGAGAAGACTCATAAAAAAAAGAGCTAAGAAGAGCGAAATAAAAAATTTAACTTTATTATTTACAAGTTTTTTAAGATTATGCTTATTTTCTTTTAGCCAGGCGCCCAGGTAAAGTTTAAAAGTATTAAAAGCGCTGCTCATAAATATTTAAGAATTTCGGGTTATCTGCAGATATACTTCTTCCAGCGTATGACCCGGAGTTTTAGGAAGGCCCGCGTCGGCGCTTATCTTATCAGCTATCTTTTTAAGCTCTTTAAAAGAACCTTCGGCTATGATTTTACCTTTGTTTATTATCGCTATTCGGTCACAAAGTTCATGAGCATCGGTAAGAGTATGGGTAGATAAAAATATTGTCCTCTTTTTTTCTTTTTTAAGTTTAAAAAAGATATCTTTGACCATTCTTGCCGCTTCCGGGTCAAGCCCTACCATCGGTTCATCAAGGATTATAATCTCCGGATCCCTCATCATTACCGAGGCAAGAAGCAGGCGCTGCCGCAACCCGTGTGAATAAGATTCTACCAGGTCATAAGCAACATTGTCTATGCTGAATATTTTAAGTTGTTTGTCTATTTCATTATCTATATCATTGTCGTTTATATCATATATGCCGGCGATGAATTTCATAAATTCCCAGCCGGTAAGTTTTTTATATACATACGGCACATCCGGCAAAAGAGCGAACTTTCTTTTAGCTTCCTGAGGATTTTTAACTATATCCTCGCCGCCTATAAGAATACGGCCGGTATCGGGTTTTAAAAGCCCCGCCATCATCCTTATAGTAGTGGTCTTGCCGGCGCCGTTGGGACCTAAAACACCAAATATGGTTCCCTCGTCTACTTCCAGATTTATTGAATCCACTGCGACTGTCTCGCCAAAACTTTTCTTTAAATTCTCTATTTTTAAGGAATTTTTTAATGAACCTTTTAATGAAACCTTATTCACCTCTTAACCAATCCTCCGGATTTACCGGCGTACCGTGCAAATATACGCCCCAGTGCAGATGAGGGCCGACAGCGACACCTGTATCACCTATATAACCTATAATATTACCCTCGCTGACTTTATCCCCCTTTTTTACCTTTACAGAATCCAGATGTATATACAAAGTCATTATCCCTCCGCCGTGATTAATTATAACTGTTTTACCGTGAAGATTAAAATCTTCTCTTGCAAGAATGACAATGCCCGGGGCGGCTGATTTCACCACAGCCTGTCTGCCTCCTGCTATATCAACCCCGCGATGCTGCCACAAAACTCTGTCGGGAGTTCTTCTTGAAGCGCCGAAAACCCCGGATATTCTTCCCCTTGAAGGACGTTTAAGATAATTCCCTTCTAAAAATATTTTATTTGTTTCTTTTTTAAGGGCGGCTTTTATTGTTTTTCTCTCTTTTTTATTCCCGGGAGATTCTATCTTTTTTATGTTTTGAGCTGACAGCTTAATCTCTTCAGTCGGATAATTAGATTTTTGTATAATTAAACTAATATCCTTTCTTTTAGTTTTCCGGGTGCCGGCTTTAAACTCAGTAACCGTCATCTTATATTTACCGAGTTTAGTATTAAGGGGAATCCCATAGTAGCAGATTATGTCCGGAGTTGCATCCGAAATTGCGTCCGAAATTGCGTCCGAAATTGTCCGCTGCGAAAAATCATAAAACTTAAAAACTCTGTTTTGACAGACTAACTCATAACTGTAACCCGGCTGTGGATTTTCAATTTTAAGTTTTACAAATTGCCCCGGTTTATAGCTCCTGTTATCTCTCTCAACCGAGAAACTGTCAATTGAGAAACTGTCAATTGAAAAAGTACACGCTCCGGTTGCCGCAACTGCTACTGCGAAGAATAGAAAGGGGACGGTTTTCTTTTTAAAAATTTTCCTCTGCCTTTTTTACCCCGGAATTCACCTTTTTCATATACAACTGCTCCTCTTGAAATAGTATATTCCGGAGATCCTTTTGTCTTGAAATTTTCATAAGGCGACCAGTCGCACTTAGAATGTAATTTACGGGTTTTAATTTTAACTTTTTTGCGGGGATTAAATATAACTATATCAGCATCGGTGCCCTCCTTAAGACTCCCTTTTTGAGGATAAAGCCCGTGTATCCTAGCGGGATTTGTTGACATAAGATTTACCAACTTTGTAATTTCAATATCTCTTTTGACAACACCTTCGCTGTAAAATACAGGAAGTGAATTTTCAACTCCGGGAAGCCCCATCGGTATTTTTGTAAAGTCATTGGCCTGAGCGCTTTTTTTAGCTTTTGAAAACGGACAGTGATCGGTGCCGATAGTGTCAATATCATTTTCAAAGATACCCCGCCAAAGCTCGTAATTATCCGCATCTTTCCGGACAGGCGGACAGCATGCGTATAAGTACCCGTTTCTCTTTTTTAAAAGTTCATCGGTTAAGATAAGATATTGCGGACAGGTCTCAACATAAATTATATTGCCCTCTTTTTTTAACCGTCTTAATTCCTTCATCCCTTTGGCCGAACTTAAATGACAGATATAAATAGGAGCTCCTGCCTCGGAGGCAAGCAGAGTTGCTCGAAGGACCGCTTCTTTTTCTATAAAAGCAGGGCGGCTTGAAGGATAATCTTTCACCGATACTCTGCCGGATTTTTTTAAACTCTCTGTAAAGAAATCCGCAAGTTCTCCGTTTTCGGCATGAACAAGAACTAAACTTTCAAGCTCTGTAGATTTTTCAAGAGCCCTGTATATTCCTGCATCATCTACCCCCCAGCCCTCGGTCGCCGGCATAAATATTTTAAAACTTTTTATGCCGTATCCGGCAACTTCTTCCATCTCCTTAAGCTTATTATCATTGAAATTTGTCAGCTGAGCATGAAACGAAAAATCTATTATGGATTTACCTGCGGCGGATTCTGATTTTTCTTTGATTCTTTCAAGCATTGTCTGATCTTCGGAAGGAATGGCAAAATCCAGAAAAGTCGTAACACCCCCGGCTGCGGCAGATCGGGACCCGGTATAAAAATCATCTTCCGAAGAAGAGTTATAGGCAGGCAGTTCAAAATGGACATGCGGATCTATTATTCCCGGCATTGTATATAAACCGTCGGCTTTAATTTCACGGGCTCCGGGCGGAGTTTTAACGGAGGGAGCTATTCTTTCAATTTTTTCATCCTTAATTAAAAGGTCCGCCTCTTTGATACCGTTGCCCGTTACCCGCCGACTGCCTTTTATTACAATTTTATCCATAAGATTAAAGGTTATGCTGTAACTGTATCTTTGCGTATAACTTCAACACCATTATTATTATCAATAATCACAACTTTAACTTCACAGCTTTCGCCTTCCTCTATCCATGCGGAAGAAAAAACAATAAGTTTATCGCCGGGATTACCTTTTCTTGCGGCCCCGCCGTTAAGCCCTATATAGCCGGACCCCCTTTTCCCTTCAATCACATAAGTTTCAAATCTTTCACCGTTGGTTATGTTAATCACCTTAACCATTTCATACTCTTTAAGTTCGGCAGCTTCTATAAGATCTTTATCTATAGTTATACTGCCTCGATAGTTAAGATCCGCTTCAATAACTTTTAACCCGTGAAGTTTTGATTTTAAAAATTTTTTTAACATTATGGATAAAGTCCTCTCATTTTAGCTGCATCCGCCACCCTTTGAACCGCCAGAATATATGCGGCCATCCTCATAGAAACCCCTCTCTTTTTTGAAATTCCATATACCCTGTGAAAAGCCTTATGAATAACTTCGCAGAGGTTTTTATCTACATCTTTCTCTTTCCAGAACATTGCCTGCAGATCCTGCACCCATTCAAAATAGGAGACAGTAACGCCTCCGGCGTTAGCTAAAATATCGGGAACTACAAGTATTCCTTTATCGTTAAGTATCGCATCCGCCTCCGGAGTTATCGGTCCGTTGGCTGCTTCTATAATAATAGTCGCCTTTATATCTGAAACATTTTCTGTGGTAATCTGACTTTCCAGGGCCGCCGGTATTAAAAGATCAACTGTTAATTTAAACAATTCACGGTTAGCCTCTTTAGAACCCTCAACCCATCCGTCACTTTTAAATCCTTTTATACTGCAGTCATCTTTACTGTCTATGTATTTATTGAGCATACCTATGTCAATACCGTCGGGATTAAAAAGCCCCCCTGTCTTATCCGATACAGCCACAATACTAACCCCCATACCGTGAAGAAAAGTAGCCGTCGCACGGCCTACATTTCCGTACCCCTGTATCGCCGCCGTAGCTGAAGAAATTCCAATCTTTTGTTTTTTTAAAATATCTTCTGCTATTATAGCTACCCCTTTACCTGTAGCGGTAAACCTTCCCTTCGACCCGCCGAGTGCAAGAGGTTTGCCTGTTACTACCCCGGGGACTGAATATCCCTTATTCATAGAATAAGTATCCATCATCCAGCTCATAATAGCGGGATTAGTGTTTACATCGGGCGCGGGAATATCTTTTTCCGGCCCGATTATTATACCGATTTCCGAAGTATAACGCCGGGTAAGGTGTTCTAATTCCTTTAAAGTCATCTCGGCCGGATTACATACCACGCCACCTTTTGCCCCGCCGTAAGGGATATTAACCACTGCGCATTTCCATGTCATCCACATCGCCAGCGCTTTAATCTCATCGAGAGTAACGTCCGGATGATACCGGATTCCGCCTTTTGCCGGCCCTCTTTCTATAGAATGCTGCACCCGGTATCCCTGATATACCTTGATTTTCCCCGATTCTAAATATATGGGAACAGAAACGGTAAGAATCCTTTTGGGATACTTAAGCTTTTCATGAATTCCCTCATCCAGGTTTATTTCCCTGGCAACTTCGTCTAACTGCTGGACTGCTATTTTATACGGATTTAATTCTTCACTCATATTTATAAAATTTTATCTCCCTGAATTTCTTATACCTCTGCTGAAATATATTTTCTGGGTTGGTCCTTTTTAAAACTCCCAGATGGTGAACCAGTCTTTTTTTGAGATTTTCAAAAGTCTGGCTGTAATCCCTGTGGGCTGCTTCAGCCGGTTCTTTAATTATTTCATCAACCATACCTAATTTTTTTAAATCTTCTGCCTCAAGTTTCATATTATCGGCGGCGGTTTCGGCCATTGAAGCATCTTTCCATAATATTGAACTGCAGGCCTCCGGCGTACATACAAAATATACGGCATTCTGGAGCATAAGTATTCTGTCGCCCACTCCTATCCCCAAAGCTCCTCCGGAGCCGCCTTCGCCGATTATTACAACTATTATAGGCACCTTCAGCATCATCATTTCTTTAAGATTTGTCGCTATGGCTTCGGCCTGACCTCGCTCTTCTGCTTTTACACCGGGATAAGCTCCGGGAGTATCTATAAATGTTATTACCGGAAAAGAAAACTTTTCCGCAAGTTTCATCATCCTCAAGGCTTTTCTGTATCCTTCCGGGTGAGCCATACCGAAATTTCTTTTAATATTATCTTTTGTTTCTCTGCCTTTCTGGTTGCCTACGAAAAAAACAGTATTGCCACCCAGTTTTGCCGGGCCGCCTACGATAGCTTTATCGTCTCCGAAATGCCGGTCTCCGTGAAATTCCTCATAGGAGTCAAATATCCCCTTTACAAAATCCAGAGTATGAGGCCTATCCGGATGACGGGCAAGCTGCACCTTCTGCCAGGAAGTAAGATTAGAAAATATTTTTTCTGCAATCTCCTTTCTTTTTTTTATTAACTTCCTGTACTTTGCGCCTCCTTTATCTTTACCCGTAAGCTCTTTAATCCGTTTATCTATTTCTGTCAGAGGTTTTTCGAATTCGGGTAATTTTGTTTTTACATTATCCATAATTTATATTAATAGTTATCAAAACCTACCGCTGTAATTAACACTTATTATGCGTTCTACCTTACCTATCCCACCAATATTTAAAGCCGAAAATTCAAAATGGAGTTCAGGGGTAAGCATATATCGCGCTCCGGCATTTACATAACTGCTCCAGCTGTAAATATCCCTTACCTCGGCAAGCATCATAAACTCAGGTCCTAATGTATAACTTGCGTTTACAAATCCTTTTAATCCTGTGTCATCTGTTTTAGTTATTGAATAGTCGGCATTTATTCCCGCTCCCATGTTAAGCCCGGGCCCCATTCCCGTTTTAGTCATAACCATAAAAAAACCCATTGGATTAAACTGGTATATTTTATCAGTATCGTCGTATCTCCCCAGCCCCTGCTCATCAAACCCCACACTTACGGCGGGCCATTTATAGCCGCCTGTATAGAGCGGAAGTTTTATATAAAGATACGGACGGTGCGCCTTAACTTCGCCGGCGCCGACAACATTCTCAGCGTCAAAACTAAGCCCGAGAGTCAGGTCTTTCATAATTATACCGTAGAGTAACCGGGCCATTATAGAGCCCCTGTCATAGAGCCTGAACGATAAATCGTAAGAGCCGAAACCTACTGATTCTGCTGTGGGAGTATCAATTATCTCCACGTCTCCTTCTAAACTTAATGCCGGACTTGATATAAGTCCTGTCAAAGCTGTGACTATATAAAATATAACAATAAACTTTTTCATTAAATCCTCTCTTTATTTAACCTCTATGGTAATTATAACTTTTTTACTATCTTTTCCGCTCTTATTCTGGCTGCGCCGGACACAAAATCCGCGCCGAGCATGGGCCTAAGATACTTTACAAATTTTTCGGTTATGTTATTTCCTGCATCATTTATAAACTCATCGGGCATAACTTTTGTTTTTCCCGCAACTTTTTCAAGTTCAACTAATTTATATTCCACCGAATAATCTCCGACCCGGTTAATAGTAACCGACCCGCTTTGATTTTTATCGGCAGCGTAATAAACCGCTTTACGACCTACCTCAAAAGCTTCTTTTCTATCAACTTTACTTACGCACGTTCTAAATGAACGCTGCAGATAGCCGAATGTATCAGAACGCACCCTTCCGATATCAGTATTATCTTTTATATGTTCAGAAAGAGCGTCGGCAAGAGAACCGGAACCGGAAAGCTGAATATTACCGTGCGCATCTTTTTCAATATTTTTCGTAAGCTTTGCCGCTATCAGCCTCCCTGATTCATCCTGAATTCCTTCAGAAACAGCTATTACACATCTACCGTATCTATTATAGTTTTCCTGGACGTCTTTTACAAAATTATCTTCCGAAAATTTTCTCTCCGGAAGATATATAAGATGCGGTCCGTCATCCGTATATCGTCTTGCCAGAGCGCTTGCGGCAGTTAAGAATCCCGCATGGCGCCCCATAACAACTGCTATATAAACCCCGGGTAAAGAACGGTTATCCAGGTCAAGCCCCACAAATGCTTCGGCGACAAACCGGGCAGCTGAAGGATACCCCGGCGTGTGGTCATTTAAAACAAGATCGTTATCCACGGTTTTAGGTATATGCACGGTTATTATTTTGTAATCTTCTTTTGTCTCAAACTCTTTTACTATCCTCAGCGTATCGGAAGAATCGTTTCCTCCTATGTAAAAAAAGAATCTTATATTATGCGCTTTCAGCACTTTGAAAATTTTTTCGCAATATTCCTCATCGGCTTTATCCCTGGTAGATAAAAGCGCTGATGCAGGCGCCCGGCTGATCCGGTCGAGGTTCCCGTCTGTCTCACCGGAAAGGTCAACTATGTTCTCATTAATTATACCATTTACCCCGTTTAAAGAACCGTAAATATTTTTAATATTGCTGTATTTTTTGGCCTGCTTAACGGCTCCAACCAGAGAGCTGTTTATAACCGCGGTCGGGCCTCCCCCCTGAGCGATAAGCATATTTCCGCTTAATTTTTCTGGCATACTTTTCTCCTTAATCTATATTTTCACCTGTCTTTATTCTACCGATTAATTCCACGTTTTCTTTGCCTATTTCCGTATAGAGCTCATTTAGCATGGAATCGTTTATCCTTACCCCGGTATCGGTACTTACATTTATTTTTTGAAATTTATCCGTATTTACCGAAAAGCCCACCGGCACATTTCCCGGATATTTGGCTATTATTTTTTTAATACCTTTAATATCAGTTCCGGTTGTACCCGAAGACTCAATACTTAATTTAACTTTCCCCACCAGCCTGTTGCGGGCCTGCTCCAGAGGTATAACACTCTCTGCTATAATCTGTTTGTTCCCTTTCCTGTCATCCAGATTGCCCATTACAACCACCATATTATCTACAGATAGTTTTTCAGCAGCCTCTTCGTTATACGAAGAAGGAAAAATAACCGCCGGTATTGTTCCTGTCAGATCCTCCAGCGTGAAGACCGCCATCTGGTCCCCTTTCCGGGTTTTAATCTTTCTGGTATGTTTTACCATACCCCCGGCTACTATACTGCTGCCGGCTTCAATATTTTGCCTAATATGTTTTACGGTTCCCGAAGTTATATTATTAATATCATTCTCGTGTTTTGCAAGCGGATGGCCTGAAAAATAATACCCCATCGCCTCTTTCTCCATAGTGAGAAGTTCGTTCTCTTTCCACTCCGAACTGTCTTCTATATTAACTTCCGGTGTTTGGCCGTCATCAAAAGTTTCAAAAAAAGTTTTCTGCCCCTTCTGTTTATCATCCTGCTCGGATGAGGCCTGCGACATTGCGATTTCAACAGCATTAAAAAGCGCGCGGCGCCCGAGACTAAGAAACGCAAAAGCCCCTGCCTTAACCAAATTTTCTACAACCCTTTTATTAACTTTGCTCATATCCACCCGCGTGCAAAAATCATAAAAAGATTTAAAAGAACCCTCGCGGCGGCGGGCGTCAAGTATGGACTCTATGGCGTTTCCCCCTACATTTTTAACTGCTTCCAATCCGTATTCTATAACCCCTTCCCGCGGGACCTCAAATTCTATCCCGGAAGTTTCCGCCGAGGGCGCCTTTACCGTCAGCCCCATCCTTTTAGCTTCTTCAACATATTTAGCTATCTTATCGGTATTGCCCATATCGCAGGTAAGAGCCGCGGCCATATATTCAGCCGGATAGTTTGCTTTCAGATAAGCAGTCTGATATACAATTAAACCGTAAGCGGCCGAATGACTCTTGTTAAACCCGTAAGAGGCAAATTCGGCTAAATTAGAAAAAATATCATCAGCTTTTTTCTTTGGAATCTTATTTTTTACCGCCCCCGACACAAATTTCTTTCTTAGATTTTCTATAACCTCCATAATTTTTTTAGACATGGCCTTGCGCATATCATCTGCCTCGGACGGCGAAAATCCCGCAAGCTTACGGGCAACCTGCATCACCTGTTCCTGGTAGAGAACCACACCGTATGTATCTTTAAGTATATCTTTAAGCGACGGATGGGGATATTTTACAAGGGATGGGTCTTTTTCGCGTTTAAGATATTCGTCCGTCATACCGCTTCTTACTACTCCCGGCCGGTTTAAAGCTACAAGAGCTATTATTTCTTCAAACTTACTTATATCCATCTTTCTTAAAAGTGCCTGAAAACCCTCCCTTTCAATCTGAAAAACAGCGACAGAGTTAGCGCTGTTTAAAAGTTTATAGGTCTTTTTGTCGTCAAGTTTAATCTTCTTTATATCAAGGTCTTCACCTCTGGTTTTTTTTATATTTTCACAGGCCTTTCTTATTACAGTTAGGTTTTTAAGGCCTAGGAAGTCCATCTTTAAAAGTCCCAGTTCTACAAGGTCTTCCCCTTCGTACTGGGTAACCCCCCTGTTGGCGCTGGATACTCCGCGGGGTATGAATTTTGAAAGTTTATCCTTAGCTATTACTACACCCGCGGCATGAACTCCGGGCTGCCTCTTTGAACCTTCTATTGTGCGGGCGACATCTATCATCTGGTGAATTCTGTCATCTGAATTATAAGCGTTCTTAAATGAATCCACATTTTCAAGAGTCTTATATATTGTTTCATCCGGCCCGTCGGGAATCATCTTTGCTATTTTATCTACCGTTGATATAGGTATAGCAAGCACTCTCCCTACATCTCTTATTGCAGCCTTTGCGCGAAGCGTGGAAAAAGTACCTATCTGTCCTACTCGATCGCGGCCGTACTTTTCTTTAACATAATCTATAACCTTGTCTCTGCCGTCATCGGCGAAATCTATCTCCAAATCCGGCAAAGTTTTACGGGCCGGATTTAAAAACCTTTCAAATAAGAGGTCGTATTTAAGCGGGTCTATCTCGGTTATACCTAAAAGATATGATACAATACTTCCCGCGCCGCTGCCCCGGCCGGGTCCAACCGGTATACCGTTGTCTTTCGCATATTTAACAAAATCCCAGCATATAAGAAAGTATCCCGGGAACCCAAGACGGTTTATTACCTCCAGTTCCATATCAAGGCGCTCTTTTACTTTTTCTGTGGAGACATTTTCTGTGGGAACATTTTCTGTTGGAACATTGGTTTTATATCTTTCTTCTATCCCGTCTTCACAGAGCTTTCTCAGGTATTCTTTTCGGGTGTATTCTTTCGGGACTTTGTATTCCGGCAAATAAGTATTACTGAAATCCAGGGTAAGGTTGCATCTTTCGGCAATTTTTAAGGTATTCTCCAAGGCCTCCGGGTATCGGCTGAATATTGCCTTCATCTCCTCGGCTGACTTAAGGTAGTATTCGTCACCTGAAAACTTCATATGGTTAGGATCGTCTATGGTCCTGGCTGTCCCTATGCACATAAGAATTTCCTGGGCATAGGCGTCATCTTTTTTAATGTAATGACAATCGTTTGTAGCCACACACCCGACTCCCTCTTCTTTTGATATTCGGTAGAGTTCTTCGTTGACTATCTTTTGTTTCTTTATCCCGGTATCCATCAATTCAAGATAAAAATTATCTTTTCCGAAAATACCGGCATATTTACGGGTCTCTTCTCTTGCACGCTCTTTTCTGTCATCCTGTATAAGCCGGGCTATCTTGCCCTGGAGACATCCCGAGAGAGCAATCAATCCTTCGCTGTGCAGCCGGAGAGCTTTATTATCTATGCGGGGTTTATGATAAAACCCTTCCATATAAGCAATCTCGTTTAACCTCATAAGGTTCATGTATCCGTCATGATTTTTTGCAAGAAGAGTCATGTGGAAACTAGATTTATTCTTTTTGTCTTTTTTATCGCGGGAACGCGGAGCGACATAAAATTCACAGCCTATGACGGGTTTTATGCCGTTTGACATACATTCCTTGTAAAATTTCACCGCACCGCACATATTCCCGTGGTCAGTTATAGCCAAAGCCGGCATTTTCAACTCGGCTGCTCTTTTTACCAACGGTTCTATACGACAGGCTCCGTCAAGAAATGAATAATCGGTATGAAGATGCAGATGAACAAAACTTGAATGTTTCATCAATTATATCTCATGGATATTAATAATCCCTAAACTCTGAAATACTTAAATAATTTCTGTTTTTTACTATACAGATATTATATATTC
>JAQICQ010000206.1 GCA_027858455.1 Elusimicrobiota bacterium
ATTCTTTGTTACCGATTCGTCAATTCCCGTCCAGTCAGACGGAACTACTGTGAAATATATGATAAAATGTGGGACAACTTCGGCGTCAGCGGATGATACCTATATCTATTCTGACGGCAAATACGGTGATATGTCAGGAACTGCTTTCTCTTATATTATAGGATGGGGTGTTATAATAGAAGGGCAGTATGATACGGGGGGCTCTGATATAGGGTATAGTTCATGGACAAACTGCACTACGCCGGATTTAAAGATAAAACAGTCTCCTCCGTCGGTAGGAGATAAGATGAGTTTTAAATTACAGGTGGATAACGTCAGTGATTTCAGCTCTCCGGCAATTGATTATGTCTCTGACTCAATGGATGCCGGGACGGTAACTTACAGAGTAGGCCAATCGGATATCGCTTATCCTTACGGAACCTATATGGCAGGGGCAAGTGGAGATACGCTCGGCGAAGGCAGTTATTATTGGAGAGCCAGGTCATCGGTAACAGTTTCGGGCAGTACCTCCCCCTGGGCAAATGCCAACGGCGGAGGCATAGCATTTAAGGTTGATATTAATAATCCCGCGCAGGTAAGAGTAACGGCCCTTCAGTCAGCAGATGGTTTAGCTAAGATAGATCTTTCATGGACAGCTTCGTCTGATACCGGAAGCGGAGTTAAAAACTACAGTATCTACAGAGCGACATTTAGTTTCTCAGATTATACCAAGGCCACAGATGTTGTAGCGGTGGTAGAGGATACAAATTATACCGACTCCGGTACTGCCATGGATAAAATCTACTACTACGGGGTAAGAGCACAGGACAAAGCCAACAACTGGAGCTCTCTTTCTACGCTTGCGGAAGTAGATACAACTAAAAAAACTATAGATGGTGATCCGGCCGACTGGTCGGGTACGGCGGCATCTATTAAAAACAGCGCAACAGTTTCTAACGGCGAATGGATATGGACGGACAAGACAGGCGAAATGAGAACCAATTCTCCGCAGAATGACGATGTTGATATAAAAGAGTTAAGGGTAACATCCGATGAAAATAACCTCTATTTTCTTGCCGAATTCAGTGATATTAACGATAAGCTCTATCCGAATTTAGGGTTAACAATAGGTGAATCAAATACAGATATAACAGAGATAGGCGATGATTCGGGCACTTCGCTCGGGGACGAATATTACGGAACCCACTATGCCCAAAAAAGTATAGTTGCGCACTACAACGATACGGCGGCTACATGGGTTATCGAGCTTTCAGACGACGGAACCGACTGGAGTACATCTACCTTAGTCGCTTTTAATATAACTGACAATACAATTGAGTTTAAATTATCTAAATCGGAACTCGGTATAAGTTCCGGTGAGACTACCGTAAGGATAACGGCGGCTTCGTTCTATCAGAGCCAGTCTAACTGGGATGCGGACAGCTCCGATATAACTACTGATTATTCACCTCCATGTGATGCTTTGGATTCAATGAGCATAGCAAAGATATCAACCGGGTCGTCCGCAGGTCAGTACTATAACGACAAGTTTTATACAATGAACGCTTCTACCGAAGATTTATCCGACGGGGACATAGATTTCTGGGCGGATATTTACATATCCCCGCTTTATGAGACAGAAAATAATCTTCCCGAAACTGTAGATACCCCCTATCCTCCCGACCAGGGAGAAGTGAGCATCTCCTCGCCGACATTATCGTTTGCCTCAGGAAGTGATAGTGATGTTGACGAGGGAGATACAGTTACTTCGTATCTGCTTGAACTTTCTACATATTCGTCGGATTTAGACGGTAAAGTAACCTATCGTGTAAATCTTGCTACCACGAACTGGTTGGTCCCAGAAAACATCGGAGGATCAGATAATAATTACTGGCGGGTAAGGGCAAGGGACAAGCGGGGGACACTGTCTGCGGCTTCTACATGGACTTTTAGAAGTAATGCAGGAAACGATTCTCCCTATGCGCCTTCTCAGGTAGAACTGATGGGCTGGCACATAAGTGATTTTATCGATTCTGCCCCTGAAACTGTTGATGACCTGCAGGCTCAGGTTTCGTTGTCCGACCCTGCGGATCGTTAGGGTATCGCCATCAA
>JAQICQ010000001.1 GCA_027858455.1 Elusimicrobiota bacterium
AATGTCGGCATACATAGATTTGTCCAATATGTTTTCTGCCGGAGCATTGTTAAATATATCTTTAAGAAAACCATACGAATCATTCTCGTTAAATTCATTTTTCATTTCTTTAGAATATATGCTGTTTTTCAGATCATTGGTAAAATATGCATGCCATACCAGATTTCTCTCCGCCGGCGCATCCCTTAACGGCCCTATAAATCTATGTAAATACCGTACCCGGCTTTTTGAATTTACGGATTCATTCATAGGTATAGTTCTTAACATAATTTCCTCTAACTTTTTCGGCACAAACTTATAAATTTTTGAGATATACTCTGATATTTTTAGCGCTCTATAACGAAGATACCCGGCATAATTCTCATCACCCGCGTCGCCGTTTAATGCTACTTTCACATGATTCTTGGTCATTTTAGCTATATAATAACTCGGAAGAGCCGAGCAGTCCGCATAAGGCTGAGAATAATTACTTACTATATCCGGTATTAAATCTTTAAAATCCGTATCGACTATAAACTCATGGTGTTCAGTGTTAAACTTATCGGCAATTATTTTTGCATATTTAAGTTCTGAAAATTCTTCCTCTTTAAATCCTACAGAAAAGGTTTTCACCGGCCTATCGGAAATTTCGCTCATAAGCCCTACTACTATAGACGAATCATGCCCCCCGGAAAGAAATGCGCCTAACGGGACATCAGAAATCATTCTTTTTTGAGTGGCATCTTTTAATAAAGCGCGGATTTTAGCTTTTGAATCTCTGAAATTTAATTTTGTTTTATTTCTGTAATCTATATCCCAATACCGCTGAATATTTTTTATGCCATTTTCGTTAATGAACATAAAATTTGCCGGCTTTAAAGCTTTAACCCCTTTCCAGATTGTCATAGGAGTAGGAATATACTGGTAAGTCAGATAGTTATGAATAGCTTCTTTATTTACTTCTTTTTTAAATCCCGGTATTTTAAGAAAAGATTTTATCTCCGAGGCAAAATAGAAATTGCCGCCTATTTCTGCATAATAAAGAGGCTTCTGCCCCACTCTGTCCCTGGTAAGAAAAAGTTCTTGCTTATTATTGTCCCATATCGCAACCGCAAACATACCGTTTAACTTTTTGACACATTCCGGTCCGTATTCTTCCCATAGATGCGCAATAACCTCCGTATCGCCTTTAGTGTAAAACCTATGTCCTTTTTTTATAAGGTTTTCTTTTAATTGCCGGAAATTATAAATCTCGCCGTTAAATACAGTTACTATACTTTTATCTTCATTATAAACAGGCTGGTTTCCCGTGCTCAGATCAATAATACTCAACCTTCTCATACCCAGTCCTACTTTAAGTCCCCGGCCAACTTTATTGAAAAAATATCCCTCGTCATCGGGTCCCCGGTGATATAAAGTACTGTTTATTGTCCGGAGAAGTCTTTCCGATACCGGTTCTTTATTTAAATTAATTATTCCGCATATTCCGCACATTTATAACTACCCCATAGTTCTTCATACAAAACTACTGCTGATTATCCCCTTCAAATCATCTATTACTTTATCATAGTCCGGGAGATTTCTAACCTGGTGTTTTAATCGATTTTCCCAATTCATTCTATAAACATCTCTTGTAATTTGCTCTATTAAGTTTACCTTTATAATCTTATAACTATATTTCAACTTATACTCAACATTTACTTTTTCAGTACTAATTTTTTCTTGTTTCAATAGATACCACAAATCATATATGTCTCTCGGTTCATTTACAACATCCAAAATTCTTCCTATTTTATCGCATGCAAATGACTCCGGATTATATGTTTTTATTCCCCTTGTTCCATTAATCTCATCATACGTAAACATTACCGGCCTAACTTTATATGCAGGAATTAAAGTATCTGCGTTAAAATCCATTTTTAATAATTTTACAGCTTTTATCTCATCTATTAAGTTGTAATTTAAGAAAATTTGGATTCTGTCTTTTTTGTATTCGGAACTTTTATTGATATCCAGTTCAACCGGAAATTTATTAGCCTCCTGAATAAGTTCGGTAATTTTACATTTAACCTTTTTTAGACCATTTCTTGACTTTATTACAAAATCTAAATCTTCGGAAAATCTGTAATCCGGAAAATATATTTTCTTAAGCGCAGTTCCTCCCCTGAATATTAATTCTGAACAAAGATAATTATTATCTGCAATATAATGCAGCATAAACTCTATCAGAAAGTCCTTTTCAATAGTTTCTATCGGAACTCCAAATTTTTCTGAAAGTTTGACGGCCCGGAAATAATCAATCATTTTTTTAATGTTCAATAATTCTTTTTATTTCTTTCTTCCCTACATTATCAATCAAACGCCAGTTATTTCTGTTAATTGAATTTTTAGGTAATTGAGGATCTAATAAATCATACCTTTTATTGACAAACTTTTTTAATTTTTTCCTGATTGCTTCATCCAAATTCAATATTTCCAGTATATAACCGAGCCGCTTGCCGATTACATATCTATTAAACTTGTTTACATAGTCATATAATTTTTTAAACTCTATACTGTCCCGTGTAATCCATATTCCTCCGGCAATTTCCGTAATCCCCCCGCAATATTTTGGATATGCCAATGAATCCACTATAGTTTTTTCCAAATTCGAGAATCTTACTTTTTCCGTTTTAGTAACCCACTCATCGGTTATTCCCCAGATATACTTTTGATTTACATTTATTATTTTCATCCCTCCCTTCAGCTTTTTCGGGACTCTCTGTCTTTTAGGCGCTACGATGTGAACCCTGTTTACAGGATGAGTTAACATACCCCGAAAATGCATAGCGCTGTAAAATCCGACATAATAATCAGATGCATTAATTATCTCTCGGGCAGCGACATAATAATTACCAAGATATCTTTTAATGTTGCCTACTTCCCGGGGAATAATGATATGCTTACCTTTTTTTAAAGTTGAAATAATTTTTCTTTTCGTAAGTTCAGAGATAAGACGACCTGCCGAAAAATATTTAAGCCCTGTAATTTCGGAGACATCATCAATTGTAAAAATTACCTTTCCTCTTTCATACAAAGATGACAATAAATGTGAACTTCTTTTTCCTAATGTTTTATTATTGCTCATAACCACCCTGCCTGTAACACATTAACGCTCATATCGTTAATATTACACACAGATGGTTGTTTTGTCAAGATATTGTATTGACCTATTTTAACCCCCCGGCCAACTTTATTGAAAAAATACCCCTCGTCATCGGGTCCCCAGTGATATAAAGTACTATTTATTGTCCGGAGAAGTCTTTCCGATACCGGTTCTTTATTTAAATTAATTATTCCGCATATTCCGCACATACTGTTATATTTTCTTTTTTGTTTTTATATTTTTTATTTCCGGAAAACCAACTACTTAATTCCTTACTTTTTTATCTATTAGCCGAGAAGACCCCTTCCGAAAGGGAGGGGATGAATCGGCTTCACTCCCATTGTATTCCTTTTCCATATTTCAATACCTCTATATTCTTAATATTAGTATTAACTACTTCTCCCGCTTTTGTTACTATTCTAACCCATTTACCGTAGTTGAATACTCCTTTTACCCAGCATAATAAGCCATTGTGTTTAACTAAATCGCGCGGCTGTAGTT
>JAQICQ010000085.1 GCA_027858455.1 Elusimicrobiota bacterium
ATTTTAAATAAAGAAACAAGTGAGAAGATAAAAAACATATTATTTGATGAAATTCAAGAGGATTCTAAATTTGATTTAGTAATAGATATGATGGGAAAAGTATATGATTTTGATACCACTTTGTTATATCTTAAAAAATTAGAGGCTGGATTTAATGAGGCTGTTAGTTTTAAATAGTGTAAAGGTCACATTCCGGAAGATCGAAGGAGAAGGCAAAAGGATAAAAATAGGTACCGTCTTCATTTCTATACCCTTGTTGTAATCTTATTATTAAATATAATATAAGAAGTAGCGGACAATAAGTTATTAGTAAACAAAAAGGCTATATGATTTTACTTAAGAAGTCTGGAGGGTAAAGATAAAAACCATGATAATTAATAATAAGTCTGGTAGTAACCATCCTGCATTTTTGAAAAATAAGTATATTTTCCGAAGAAAAGTTTTTAAATTATTCGGCGGAGCTTTTCATGTTTACGATGAATCGGGCAATATTGTTTTTTATTCAACACAAAAGGCATATAAACTCAAAGAGGATTTCAGGATTTACAGCGATGAGAGCTGCACGGAGGAACTGCTTACAATAAAAACTCCTCAGGTTTTTGATATAAGCGCTACTTATAATGTAGTTGATCCAAAGACCGGGCCGGTAGGTTCTCTTAAAAGAAAGGGCTTGAAATCCCTGCTGAAAGATGAGTGGATATTTTTATCGCCGGAAGGAATCCAAATAGGCATCATGACAGAGACCGGCATGCTTAAAGCTTTACTTAGCAGATTTATCAATTTAATTCCTCAAAATTATACTGTATCAACTTCAGCCGGTCTTGAGGTAGCCCGTATCCGCCAGCATTTTAATCCGTTTATTCTTAAATATATTATGGATATTGTATCCCCTTCCCGGGATATAGATAAACGGCTTCTTGCCGCGGCCGGTATTTTACTTTCCGGTATTGAGAGGAGACAAAAATAAATTTTAAAAGATGAAATTCGGCGCAGTTAATAATTACAAGAATAAAATAGAAGACGAAGTAAGGTGGATACATTCAAAAGGGTTTGATTATATTGACATGACTTTTGAACCGGTCTTTAGTTCTAAAATTAAGATAGGGTCCATAAAGAAGGCTCTGCAAGAGACCGGACTCGGTGTAATAGGCCATATAAGCCCGTCGCTGCCGCTGGCATTTCCTTTAAAATCAATAAGAAAAGCGGCCTGGGAAGAATTAACTAAATACGCGGACCTGTTTAAAGAGCTTGAGATTAAATATGTTACATTGCATCCTTCGCTTCAGATGCCGCTTGTAGATATTGAAAAAAAATTTAAATATAACCGGGAAATGGTTAAGAAAGCAGATAAGATAATTCGGGACAGGGGGATGACTTTAATCCTGGAAAGTTTTTTTTATCCGTTTGATACTCCCGGAGCTTTTGAGCGTCTGCTCGACGGATTGGACAGAGTTATGGTCCATATAGATATAGGGCATTGTAACTTAGCGGGCAGAAATTTATCCGGCGGAAAAGATACAACAGAAGATTTTTTTAAAAAGTTCGGCAGCCGTATAGTCCATCTTCATTTTTCAGATAATTACGGTAAATATGATTCTCATAAAGCTATAGGCGATGGAAATATTGACTGGGAAAGAATAATAGAAATTTTAAATGATTATGGATACGATTCTACAATAACGCTTGAGGTATTTACAGATGACAGGAAACATCTTATCCAAAGCAGAAATAAGATTAAAGAAATAATAAATAAAGTTAAAAAGAGATGATAAAGACAGAGGTTATAAAACTGGATACATGCGGGAATTGCGATATTATAAATATCACCCCGTATATAGAAAATTTTATTCAAAATAATGGAATAAGAGAAGGGCTGATCAATATTTCTGTTAAAGGTTCGACAGGAGCTGTTACCTCCATTGAATACGAGCCTAATTTAATTAAGGATTTTAAGGAAAGCATGGAAATCCTTGCTCCTTCCGATAAAAAATATCAGCATGCAAAAACATGGAATGATGATAACGGATATTCCCATGTAAGGGCTTCGGTGGTAGGCTTTTCCGAATCAGTGCCGGTAACCGGCGGAGAACTTATACTCGGAACCTGGCAGCAGGTAGTGGTAATTGATTTTGATACAGCCCCCCGGAAACGGGAAGTTGCATTGAACGGGATATATCAACAATAGCATGCCTACGATAGTAACCGGAAAATATAAAGGGCGTAACCTTGAAAATATACCCGGAAAGTCCGTGCGCCCCATATCCGGGATGATTAAAGAAGCTCTTTTTTCAAAACTTGCAGCAAAAATAAAAGATGCCGTTTTTCTGGATGTTTTTGCCGGGACCGGCAGTGTTGGGATTGAGGCGTTATCCCGTGGTGCGAAAAAAGTTGTATTTGTAGAAAAAGATCCGGTTATGGTAGAGATGCTTAATAAAAATTTAAGTATAGTTGACGATTCGGATAATTACAAAGTGGTTAAAACCGATTTTTTCAGTTATGATTTTAAAGAATTCAGCCGCAATTATCCGGATATTATATTTACCGGCCCGCCGTATAAAGACAACCTATCCGATAAAATACTAAAATATTGTCACAGAAGATGTTACAGTAAAAAAACTCTGCTGATAATCCAGCATTTTCACGGTGAGAAAGCCTCCCATCCCGGATATAAAAAGATTGACAGCCGCAAATACGGCATCTCCCGCCTTGATTATTTTACCGGGATTGATTGAAAAAAGCACTGTACTTTGATATATTTTAAAATATGAAAATAAAATTATTACTAATTGCACTATTCTTTCTTACCGTTGCCGGCTGCGCAAGGCCTGTAAAAAAATCCGGACGGATAAAAGAAAATGAGATATGGCAAGGAAAGATTGTTCTTGCGGGAGATGTTTATATAGAACCGGGGGTTATCCTGACGGTTTTACCGGGAACCGCAATAACTTATTCGGAAGATAAAATAACTCATGAAATACAGAGAATTACAAGTTACGGTGGTGCGACTTATGACCTTTTCAGCGAGAATAAAATAGAGCTTATTGTCGATGGCGATTTAAATATTAAGGGAACGGCTGAAAATCCCGTAAAGATATCAGCCGGCAAAAAATTTGCATCACGCGCCGGCGGGATAAATTTTATAGGCAACAAGAGTTCTTCGTCCATAGTAAATCTGGAAATTATCGGGGGTTATACGGGAATAAGAATTTATAACAGCCGCGCTCCGGATATCAGCACTATAACCATTACAGGGGTTTCTGTCGGAGCGATAGGCTGCTGGAACCGTGCCGACCCGGTGATTATTTATGCAAATATAATTGATAATAAGTACGGAATAGGAGCTTCCGATTTGGCATCGCCCATAATAAAAAATTCCCGTATAACTAACAACAGCGCTTCGGGAGTGTTTTTTGAGGGGGAAAGCCGGGGAGTAGTTACGGGGTCCGATATTGACGGCAATAATGTTGGTGTAGCCTGCGGCAATCTTTCCCGCCCGGAAATTTATTCTAATGAAATTACAGGCAACGGTTCCGGGGTAGGTTTGTGGGATGAGAGCGCTCCATTGATAAAAGATAATAGGTTCGGAGCAAATATTGTCGGTGTCCTGGCTCTGAATAGTTCTACTGTTGATATCAGGAATAATAAAATTCATGATAACGGGGGAGGGATAACCATGGATGATTCTTCTTCGGGTAAAATTCAGAACAATATTATCGCCGCCCACGCTGCCGGGATTATACTTAGAAACAGCGGGAAGACCGAGGTTGCGGCCAATACGTTAACGAACAATGAATACGGCATAAAAGTCGCATTACATGCGGAACCGCAAATTTCAAATAATAACTTTGTATCTAACAGGGTAGGGGTGCTTTTTACGGATTATTCATCACCGGTCCTTAAGAAAAATTCTTTTACGGATAATTTAAACGAAACAGTTGACAGCCGGATTGGAGAATGAAATGCCTGATAAGATAGCCCTGCTTTATAATAAAAACAAAAAAGTTTCCGTTGAAAAAGCCGAACTTTTAAAAAAAATTTTATCCGGGAAAAATGCAGCTCTCACCGATATGGAAGTTAGCCGGGATACAGAGATAATTATAAGCATAGGCGGAGACGGAACAGTCCTTAAATCTGCCCGCAGCGCCCATAAATACGATATTCCCCTGGCTGCTGTAAATACAGGGACTCTTGGGTTTCTTGGGTTAAATATAAGTAACCCGGAGCGTTTTGCCGATAAAATATTAGAGGGCCGGTATAACTGTAAAGAACTTACTATGCTTGAAATTTCTTTAGGCGGCGAAAAAATATACGCATTGAACGATGTAGTAGTTAAAAACGGACAGACGGCAAGGGTTATAAATCTCGCCTTATCAGTTGACGGGGAAAATGTTTTCAATATAAAAGGCGATGGTATTATTGTTTCTACTCCCACCGGCTCTACTGCCTATTCTCTGGCGGCCGGAGGCCCGGTAGTTACTCCCGGAAGGGAACTTTTAATTATTTCTCCACTTGCCCCTCATTCTTTGAGTTACCGGCCTCTGGTTACGGGGCCTGCTGAAATTATCATAGAAAGAACAGGAAAAAAACAGCAGTTAGTTATTATGACCGTTGACGGCCAGGTTAGCCGGGATATAGGGAAAGATACAAAAATAACCGTTAATTTAAGCAAGCGAAAATTAAAACTTGTAGAAGGACGGAGAGAGTTTTTCAGTATATTAAAGAAAAAACTCAAATGGGGGTAGTTGAATTTGTTCAGCAGCATAAAAGTAAAAGATTTCGCTCTCGTTGAAGAAGTTTCCATTGATTTGGGAAGGGGGCTGAATATAATTTCCGGACAGACCGGCGCCGGTAAATCCATACTCATAGGGGCTCTTTCAATGGTCCTCGGGGAAAGAGTGGGCAGGGAGATAGTGCGGAAGGGTAAGGAATTTTGCGAGGTCGCGGCCTCCTTCCGTCAGGATATTTTAACCGGGGAGTTGTCTGATTTCTTAAAAGAGCGTGATATAGATTCGTCCCAGCTTCTTTTAAGAAGGAGATTTTATGCCCGCGGCCGCAGCAGCTGTTATATAAACGATATTCACGTAACTTTAAAGACACTTAAAAGCCTGGGGGATATGCTCGTTGATATACATTCACAGAATCAGCACCAGGCGTTATTAAATAAAAAAGTCCAGAGGGAACTGCTTGACAGGTATATCTCCGCTGAAAACTTAGTCGGTAAAGTCAAAAAGATATGGGATAAATATAAGATTTTAGAGAAAGAAAAGAAAAATAAAGAAGATGAGCACAGGCAGATTAAAGAAGAGATTGATAGGCTGAGGTATGAGTTAAAAGAGATAGATGCGGCTGAATTATATCCGGAGATTGACGAGGATACAGACCGGGACTATGCCGTATTAAATAATGCGGAACGACTTTTTAGCGCGTCTTCGCGGGCTTATAATCTTTTTTACGAAAGAGAAAGGTCTATATTAGAGCAGATCTCTGAAATTTCAGAAGAGATAGAGGAACTTAAAGAAATTGACGGCGAGCTCTCTCCGGTTTATGAGATACTTCAAAATATGGAATATGAGATAGAGGCAGTAAGCGACGGGCTCAGGTCATATAAAGAAAATATAAGTTACAGCTCTTCAAAATTTGAGGAGGTATCCGAAAAAAAAGACCTCTTAAATTCACTTAAAAGAAAATACGGGGGGGATATAAAATCAGTAATAGAATACAGGGATAAAATAAAAAATAAGCTCAGCGATTTTGACACCTGTGACGAAAAGTTAGAAGATATAAATAATAAGCTGAAGAAGGTAAAGGATGAATTACAAAAAAAATCTAATGAACTTACCGGAAAACGAAAAAAAGGCAGTAATAAGCTTTCCGATAAAACAGGATATAACTTAGGTAAACTCGGGATGAGCGACGCGGAATTTAAAATAGAACTAATTCCCACAGAACCCGGACCGACCGGGTCTGAAGAGGTGGTTTTTAAAATAAAAACTAATCCCGGCGAATCTTTAATGGAATTAAAAAAGATTGCATCCGGCGGTGAGACGTCTCGGGTTATGCTCGCCGTTAAATCCGCGCTTGCCGCCGCCGACAGTATTCCTATACTTATATTTGACGAGATAGATACAGGCATAGGAGCGACGATCGGCAGCAGGGTAGCGGTTGAAATAAAGAAGCTTTCCGGGTATCATCAGATTATTGTGGTAACTCATATGCCCCAGATTGCCGCAAAAGCAGACCGTCATTTTAAAATAACTAAAGGGAAGAAGGGGAAAAGAACAGTTACCGATATAAAAAAGATTTCTTCCGGAGAAAGAGTAGGGGAAATAGCAAGGCTTTTAGGTGGCAAAGATGATGAGATTTCAAGGAAAAAAGCAAGGGAGTTGATAAATAATCAGGAGAAAAAAGCTGTATGAGAAAAGCAACATTAAATGATGCGGAAAGTATTCGGAAATTAATAGGCCTGTTTGCCGCAGACGGGACAATGCTGCCCCGGTCGATTAATTATCTGATAAGCAATATCCGGGATTTCTGGGTTATTGAAGAAGGTGGGGATATAGTGGGCTGCTGCGCGCTTCATCCTTTATGGTATAATCTGGTGGAGATAAAATCCTTGGCTGTGAGAAAAGATTATCAGAATAAGAAGCTGGGTAAAAAGTTTGTAGAAAATTGTATAGACGAAGCTAAAACCCTGGGCGCCGGACAGGTATTTACATTGACTTATATTCCCGGTTTTTTTGAAAAGCTTGGTTTTCAGAAAAAGAAGAAAGAAGCTATGCCTCACAAGATATGGGCTGAGTGTATAAATTGTCCGCATTTTCCGGACTGTGACGAAGTATTAATGGTGAAAGAGATATGATAATAATAATAAAATTGTTAATTGGTTTGTTTTTTGTGGTTTTGGGAAGCTGTTATATATATGCGCCCCATATTGTTTCCAAATTTAACCGCTGGGTAAGAGACAACATCGCTACCGACCGGCTGCTTATTCTGCGCAGGAGAAGGACCGGACTTTTCTTAATAGTTCTGGGCGTTGTGCTTTTAATTTTTCTTTTTAAATGATGCAAAACAGCGGCATGAATACCTGCTGGCTTATAGGCCATCCGGTGGCTCATTCCCTTTCTCCCGGTATGCAGAGGGTCTTATATAGGGATATGGGGATAGAGGGATGGGCATACAGAAAAAAAGATTTAAAAGAAATATATCAGATTAAAGAATTTATCAGCGGCGTAATCAAAAAAAAAGATATCGGTTTTAATGTTACTGTTCCTCACAAAGAAAATATTATAAAGTTAATTGATAAAACAGATGAAGCAGCTTTAGCTATAGGAGCTGTAAATACAGTAAAAAACAGCAGGGGCATTCTTAAAGGATACAATACCGACTGGGTAGGTTTTAAGAATGATTTAAAAGAAAGTATAGGAATTAAAAAATGCCGCGATGCTTTGGTTCTGGGGGCAGGCGGCGCGGGCCGGTCGGTTGTTTATGCCTTAGCCGGGGGAATAGCGGACGGGGACATATATCTGTATGATAAGGATATTGCCCGGGCCGGAAGGTTAAAAAAAGATTTAAGTAACAACAATGCTGTATCAGTAGTAGGCAGTTTATCAACTGCGATGGATATGATCTCCGGGGTTGAACTTTTGGTTAATGCCACTCCTGTGGGAATGAAACCGGGGCCGCCGGTAATTGATTTAAAATCGGCGCGAAGTTCGTTAAAGGTATACGATGTTGTATATAACCGTAAGACCGAGCTTATAGGCACCGCAAAAACCATGGGATTAAAAGCTTCTTCCGGGGCGGGAATGCTGGCAGGCCAGGGAGCGGAGGCATTTTATATATGGTCCGAAGGCAAATACGGGAAAGTCCCCGCAGAGACCAAAGAAAAGATGAAGAAATATATTATTAAAGAGGTCAATAATGATTAGATATTATACAGCAGGTGAATCTCACGGAAAGAGCGTAACGGTTATAATTGAAGGTATCCCGGCAGGTCTTGCAATAACCGCCGGAGATATCAATCACCACCTTGCCCGCAGGCAGAAAGGATACGGCCGGGGTAAAAGAATGCAGATAGAGACAGATAAAGCCGAGGTGACTTCAGGTATAAGATGGGGAGAAACGCTGGGAAGCCCTATCTGCCTGGTAGTAAAAAATAAAGATTGGGAAAACTGGACTGAAATAATGTCGCTCTCTAAAAAGGATAAAAATGAGGAGTTTATAAAAAGAACTCCCCGACCGGGCCATGCCGATTTAAGCGGAATGCTTAAGTATGACAGGAAAGACATGCGGGATATATTAGAGCGGGCTTCGGCAAGAGAGACCGCCGCCCGGGTGGCCGCAGGGGCAGTAGCAAAAAAGCTCCTTGAGGAATTTAATATATATGTTGTAAGTTTTACGAAACAGATAGGAAAGATAAGAGCCCGGGCATTAAATATGGATCCAAAAGATGTTCCGGGGGTTACCGAGGAATCGCCTTTAAGATGTATTGATAAATTCGCGGAAAAAAAGATGGTGGCCGAGATTAAAAATGCCGGAAAAAACGGCGACACAGTCGGAGGTATTTTTTCTGTTGTTGTTCAGGGCGCGCCTCCGGGGCTCGGTTCGCATACCCAGTGGGACTTAAAGCTTGACGGCCGTGTGGCTCAGGCGCTTATGTCTGTGCAGGCAATAAAAGGAGTTGAAGTCGGACGGGGGTTTGATGTTGTTAATTACCGCGGTTCAAAAACGCATGATGAAATAAAGTATGACCGTTCCCGGAAACAATTTTTCAGGATGACTAATAATGCAGGGGGGATAGAAGGCGGAATGTCTAACGGAGAGGTTATGATTTTCAGGGGGGCGATGAAACCTATAAGTTCTCTTATGAAACCGCTTAAGACCGTTGATTTGACAACTAAAAAATCGGTGGACTCGGCTATAGTCAGGTCTGATATCTGCGCTGTGCCCGCCGCGGGAGTTGTCGGAGAAGCAGTGGTTGCCATTGAGGTAGCCCGGGCCATGAAAGAAAAATTCGGCGGGGATTCGTTAAAAGAGATGAAAAGAAATTATCAAAACTACATAAAGCAGATATTAAATTATTGAAAGAAAAATAGATTTTTAAGTTGAAACAATTATGGCGCAGGTATAAGTAATAAGGTGAAAAGGTTCCGGATAAAGGTTCCGGGGAAAAAGAAGAGGTGTCAGGATTTGAATATAGTATTAACGGGAATGATGGGTTCGGGGAAATCAACTGTCGGGCGGGAGCTTGCCGGCAGGCTGGATTTTCATTATATTGATACGGACAAGATGATAGAAAAGCAAGTCGGCAAGAGTATCAATGACATATTTGAAAAAGTAGGCGAAATAAGTTTCCGCAAACTTGAAAAAGAAGCAGCGCGCTGTGTATCGGTTCTGGATAATTTTATAATTTCTACCGGAGGGGGGGTAGTTAAATATAAAGAAAACCTGAAGGAACTTAAAGAAAACTCGGCGCTTATCTATCTTTACGCTCCCCCGGAAATACTCTATGAAAGATTAAAAAAGAAAAAAGACCGGCCTCTGCTTAAAGTCCCCGACCCTTTAAAAAAACTTAAAAATATATTAAAAGACAGAAAGTCAGCATATAATAAAGCGGATATTACAATTGACACAGCCGGCAAAAAACCGTCCGCCGTTGCGAAAGAAATCATAGAAAAAGTTGCTGATTTAAGAGAAGCTTAAGTAAGATTAATAGAAATAACACAGAGGGTAAATAATGCTTATAGACATAAATGTCCCGTACAGTGATTATAAGGTGAGGGTGGGCAGCCCCATAGAAGATCTGAAAGATTATATCCGGCAGGTATCGGAAGCCGGCAGGATGTATTTGGTAACCGACAGTAATGTCGGGGAATTATACGGGACTGAGATAAAAAACATTCTCAAAGACGCCGGGATTGATCTGGTTTATAAAGAAATCCCCGCAGGCGAAGAGTATAAAAATTTTCAGACCGCCGAAAGCATTATTAAGGATATGTGCGAAAAGAAGATAGAGCGTTTTACTCCGGTCATAGGTTTTGGCGGCGGGGTAATAGGAGATCTTGCCGGCTTTGTCGCTTCAATATATATGAGGGGGCTTCCTTTTATAAATATACCTACAAGTTTAATAGCCCAGGTGGACAGCTCAATAGGCGGTAAAACCGGGGTTAATCTCATCTACGGCAAAAACCTCGTAGGCACTTTTTGTCAGCCCGTTTATGTATATACCGACATTGATTTTTTAAATACACTTAAAGAAGAAGAGTACAGGTCCGGCCTGGGAGAAGTTATAAAGCATGCGGTTATTAAAGGGGAAAACTTTTTAAAATTTATGGAAGAAAATATTGATCCGATTTTAAAGATTAATTCCGGCCCTGCCGGGATTATGGTTGCAGAATGCATAAAAATAAAAGGGGATATAGTGGTAGCTGATGAAAAAGAAAAAGGCTTGAGGCGTATTCTTAACTTAGGCCATACTTTCGGACATGCCATAGAGACGGTTTCGGGTTACGGAACCTTAAAGCACGGAGAAGGTGTGTCTATAGGAATGGTAGCGGCTTTAATGATATCCGAAGCAATGGGGAAATGCTCTTTAAAATTTGTTACAAGAATAAAAAATCTGCTTCAAAGGTGTTCACTCCCGGTAACAATCCCCGGCAATATTGACATTAAAGAGCTCGTTGAATATATGTATATGGATAAAAAAGTAAGGGATTCAAAACTCCGGTTTGTCTTGCCTGTTTCTCCCGGGCAGGTTGAAGCATCCGTCGGAGTGGAAGAAGATTTAGTTTTAAAGGTAGCCCGTAAATTAGTTTGAGAATATTTAAAATATATATTCTTTCAATATTTTTTGCGTTGGCGACTCTCTCTGCCTCATCGGCCGCAGAGACGTTTGTCCTTGATATTGACAGCACCATAAATCCGGTAGTAGCCGATTATATCAGCACAAATCTTAACCTGGCCTCAGAAGAAAAAGTTTCGGCGGTAATAATAAAATGGATACGCCGGGTGGGCTTATGGATTCAATGAGGCAGATAATAAAGGCTATTGAGGCTACTGAATATCCCGTAATAATCTATATAGGTCCGGCCGGAGCGAGGGCGGCGTCTGCGGGTGTATTTATCACTATGGTTTCAGACATTGCGGTTATGGCTGAAGGCACAAATATAGGCGCGGCCCACCCGGTAAAGATGGGAGGGCAGGAGACGTCAGAAGATATGACTAAGAAGATGACCGAAGACGCCCGGGCATATATAAAAGCCCTTACCGAGAAACATTCCAGAAATTCTAAATGGGCTCAAGCCGCCGTCGCAGAGAGCGTCAGCATAACTTCGTCCGAAGCAGTCCAAAAGAATGTTGTTGAATACGAGGTTTCCGATATGGATGAGTTAAGAAAGGTATTAGACGGTAAGGTAATTAAGAAAAAAGGCCGAGAATTCATTCTTTCTCTGTCTGGACCGCTTACAGAAAGACCGATGCCCCCGTTTAAAAAATTCTTAAATTATCTTGCCCATCCCAACCTTGTTTATATATTTCTGATACTGGGAGTTTACGGGTTGATATATGAATTCACTAATCCGGGAATAGGTTTAGGGGCGGTAATCGGGGGAATGAGCCTGATGCTGGCGGCCCTTGCCCTTCAGATAATTCCGATTAATGTTATCGGTATTTTGCTTATAATATTTGGAATAGCGCTTATGGTCTTTGATATATGGGTGCCGTCTTTCGGTATTTTAACGGCCGGCGGGCTGGTAAGCTTTTTTATAGGTTCAATTACATTAATAGATGTTCAAAATTTCAGTGTTAATATTTCTATCAGCCTGATAATAGGAGCTACAGTTTCGCTTTTGCTCTTTTTTATTTTTGCGGCCGGCTCCGGCTTAAAGATTCAGTTAAAAAAAGTTACTACCGGACCGGAGGGGATGATAGGGCTTAAGGGGAAAGTGCAGGACAAGCTTAATCCTGAGGGGACAGTCTATCTGCATGGAGAGATATGGCAGGCAATGAGTGTTGACGGAGAGTTTAAAAAAAATATAATAATAGAAGTAACGGAAGTCAGAGGAAATTTGCTTTTAGTTAAAAAAGCAGAAGATATTTAAAGAACTTACAATCAGGAGGAGTAGATATGGTAATAGTAATTTTAATCGCAGTAGTGATACTTATATCGGCTATAAGAATAGTCCCGGAATACGAAAGAGGAGTAATTTTCAGGTTGGGAAGACTTGTGGGGGCAAAAGGGCCGGGCCTCTTTTTTATTATCCCGGTAGTAGACAAGATGCAGAAAGTTTCTTTAAGGACAATCGTTCTTGATATTCCTCCGCAAGATGTAATAACTAAAGATAATGTTCCGGTCAGCGTTAATGCGGTATGTTATTTCAGGGTTATGGACCCTTCAAAAGCAATCGTTGAAATACAAAATTACGTCATGGCGACTTCTCAGATTTCTCAAACAACTTTAAGGAGCATTGTCGGCGAATCCGAACTGGACGAAGTCCTTTCGGAAAGAGAGAAAATAAACAGAAGACTCCAGGAAATCATTGATAAATCAACAGACCCCTGGGGCATTAAGGTCTCCATGGTTGAGATTAAAGATGTGCAGATACCCGAGCAGATGCAGAGGTCCATTGCCCAGCAGGCTGAAGCGGAAAGAGACAGGAGAGCAAAGATTATAAACGCCGAAGGAGAATTTCAGGCTTCGGAAAAACTAGCCGCTGCCGCCGAAGTGTTATCTCGAAACCCTGTAGGGATACAGCTCAGGTACCTGAGGACTCTTACCGAAATCGCCACTGAAAATAATTCTACAACGCTTTTTCCCATCCCGATAGATATTTTTCAGAAATTATCATCTAAACTGAGTAAGGACTAAATTAAAATGAGTTTTTCTCGGACAAAAACCCGGACAAAATCCCGGATAAAATCCCGAATAAAAACCGTTCTTGTAATTAACGGCCCCAACATGGACCGCTTGGGGAACCGTGAACCGGGGATATACGGTACCATGACCCTGGACGAGATTAATGCCGAGATTAAGGAGAGGGCGGATAAACTTGATATTAAAGTTCAGTTTTTTCAGTCAAACCACGAAGGCGATATAGTTGATAAGATAGGTTCGGCAAAAACAGATGGCATAATAATTAATCCTGCGGCATATACCCATACAAGTATCGCTCTTTCTGATGCTCTGGCTGCTTATGACGGTGAAGCTGTTGAAGTTCACCTGTCAAATATTTTTTCCAGGGAAGATTTCCGCAGCAAATCTTTGACGGCGCCGGCCTGCCGCGGCGCGATATGCGGTTTTGGAGGCAAAGGTTATCTGCTTGCTCTTGAGGCTCTCGGTAATCTCCGGTAGTTTTTTTAACATTACCTCTGCAATTTCTATTAACCTGTAATTGGATTTCACAAAAAAACTACAAAGATATAAAGGCGCATTAAATTGAAAACAAAGCTAACGGGAAAATCACTGCTTTCATCTTCTGCGGTTAAAAAATTAAGAATAGAACTTGACCGGCTTAAAGTACAGGCTGCATTATTTTTTAAAAGGTCCGATATATTTTATCTCACGGGGATGGATACCGCCGGAGTTTTAATTATAAAAGAGGCCGAAGCGTTACTTTATTATCCGGCTACAGAAAGGGAAATTTTAACAAACAAGAACCCTCTTAAAATTAAACTCCGGGAATATATAACCGCTCTTCCCTGGAAAGAAATATTTAATAGAATAGGTCAAACAGGTCGCCCAGGCCGGACGGGGTGCCTCGAAATTGCTCTTGATATTAAAGGGCTTGATTTTAAAAGATACGGCATTATTAAGGAAAATTGCCGCAATATTCTTGATTTAGATGGTTTTGTGAGAGATATGAGGGTTATTAAAACCCGCGCCGAAGTTGAACTTATTAAACGTTCCGCAAGCCATACTGTGAAAATTATGGATTCAATTAAAATAAAGGAATGGGAAGGAAAGACGGAAGCCGCTCTTGCGGGATATATTTCAACGAGGACATGGGAAAACGGGATGAGCGGGCCTGCGTTTACTCCCATAGTTTCTACCCTTAAAAATTCAGTATATCCCCATCATATACCGGGCCGGGATATTATCAGGGATTTGGTTATGATAGATATGGGGTCTAAGTATAAAGGATACTGTTCAGACTTGACAAGAACTTTTATTTTGGATAAATTTATTAATGATTCCGCCTTAAATGGATTTTACGAAAGTTTAGAAAGAGCCAAGGAAAACGCTGTCTCTGTTTTAAAGCCCGGAGTCAGATGCGATCGGGTATACCGTGAGGCAAAAGAATCTTTAGAAAAGGATAATTTGGCGGACTATTTTATACACGGCCTCGGACACGGGGTAGGTATAGATATTCATGAGAGGCCTTTTTTGAGGGCCGGCTGTAAAGAAATTTTAAAAGAAGGGATGGTAGTTACCGTAGAGCCCGGAATATATATTAAAGGTTCAGGGGGCATTAGATTAGAAGACATGTATATTATTACCAAGAAAGGAAGTCAAAAATTAACCAAGAAATACCTGTAAATAGAATAAGCAACAAGATGTATCTGCTCCTTAACGGGGAGGTAAATACAGTTGAATGGTTTCAGCATCATAAACCCGGCAAAGGCCCGGCATTCATGAAAGTTAAAATTAAGAGTGTCCGCTCCGGGAAAATCTTAGAAAAAACATTTCGCACAAAGGATAAGATAGTCCAGGCGATAGTTGATAAATCAACTAAACAGTTTCTCTATAAAAACGGAGATAAATATGTCTTTATGGATACGGCTGACTATTCTCAGATTGAGGTGCCCCAAAGCCGGCTGGACGGAAAAAAGGAGTATCTTATAGAGGGGGAAGAGGTGGATCTGACGGTTTATGAGGGGGAGGTCATAGAAGCAGAACTCCCGCCGCAGATTAAGATGGAGGTAACTGTCTCTTCACCGGGCATCAAGGGGGATACAGTATCGGGGTCCACTAAGAAAGTTACTCTTGAGACCGGGCTGGTTGTTGATGTTCCGCTATTTATAAATCAGGGAGAATCAATAGTTGTAGATACTCGGACAGGGGAATATGTCTCCCGCGCAGACTAAAAGAGGTTAGTATGAAATTAAAAACCGGTAAAAAAAGGATAAAAGAGTTAAAAGAAGTAATTAAAGATACAGATATAGAACAGGTATGCTATGAAAGAGATGGTTTTAATATAGGGATAAGGGTGGCTCCGGAGATTATTGAAGAGAAAAAGAGCAAAGGTTCAGATGCCGATAAAAATAAAGTGAAGGTCAATGAAACCACAACCACGATGGTAACTTCAAATACTGTAGGGCTTTTTTATAGTTTCATCCCTCCGTCGCGCAAGATTTTGGGTAAGAAAGGGCAGAAGGTCAGTAAAGGCCAGAGGATAGGGGTTATAGAATCTATGAATATTTTAAAGGATGTTAAAGCTCCGAAAGCCGGAAAAATAGCTGAAAGATATGTGAAAAACGGTGATCCGGTAGAATACGCACAGAAGCTTTTTTTAATTGAAGATGTTTAAAAAGATATTAATTGCAAACCGGGGAGAGATTGCCCTTAGAATAATCAGGGCATGCAAGGAGATGGGGATAAAGACCGTTGTAATACATTCTCAGGTTGATGATGACACATTTGCTACCCGTAATGCCGATGAGAGTGTATGTGTAGGAGCGGACGCCGCTTCCGAGAGTTACCTTAATATGGCAAATATTGTCAGCGCCGCTCAGATAAGCAAGGCCGATGCAATACATCCGGGATATGGTTTTTTAGCGGAAAATTCCCATTTTGCCGAAGTTTGCGAGTCCTGTGACATTAAATTTATCGGACCCTCAAAAGAAGCGCTTCTAAGTATGGGAGATAAGACCAGGGCACGCGAAATTATGCGCAAGGAGGGGGTACCCATAATACCCGGAAGTAAAAAGGTGGTAAAGAATGCGGCGGCCGCGCAGGCGGAGGCAAAAAAAATAGGGTACCCGGTTATATTAAAAGCTACAGCCGGCGGGGGAGGCAAAGGCATGCGGATAGTTAACTCGGCAAAAACCTTAAAAAAATTATTTTCAAATGCCACTGACGAAGCCAAGGCTTCTTTTGGAAACGCCGGGTTGTATATTGAAAAATATATAAAAAAACCGCGTCATATTGAATTTCAGATAATTGCGGATAAAAACGGTAAGGTCTTATATTTTCCCGAAAGAGAATGTTCCATCCAGCGCAAACATCAAAAGCTTATAGAAGAGTCGCCGTCGCCGGCTATAAGCGATAAATTAAGGAAAAAAATGGGCAAAGCCGCTATCCGGGCGGCCAGGGCAATTGATTACTGCACGGTAGGCACAGTTGAGTTTTTACTTGATGAAGAAGATAAATTTTATTTTATGGAGATGAACACCAGAATTCAGGTAGAGCATCCGGTATCCGAGGAAGTAACAGGCATAGATTTGGTCAAAGAACAGATAAAGCTTGCTGCCGGTAAAACAATCAAAAAGAAAAGAATAGATTCTTACGGACACGCAATTGAATGCAGAATAAACGCCGAAGATTATAAAAATAATTTTATGCCGGCTTCCGGTAAGGTTACTGTCTTTACCCTGCCCGGCGGCCCGGGTATAAGGGTGGATACGGCGATACATACCGGTTATGTGATTCCTGCTTTTTATGACTCAATGCTTGCTAAAGTAATTGCCCGGGGTAAAAACAGAAAAGAAGCGTTGGCCCGCATGAAAAGGGCGCTCCAGGAATTTGATATACAGGGCATAACTACTACGGTTGATTTTCATAAGAGGGTTTTAGATAATAAAAAATTCATTAAAGGTAATGTGAATACCCATTTCATAGAAGAGGAGTTTAAAGATGTATGAAGAAATAGTCCGGGATTATCTGCAAACTTCAGCAGAAGCGGCCGGCGAACTCAGGGAAAAGACAGAGTCCATTTCACAGGCGGCCCGGATTATTATAGACACTTACAGGGATTCCGGCAAGGTGATAATATTCGGAAACGGCGGGTCAGCTGCAGATTCCCAGCATTTTGCGACAGAACTTGTAGCCAGGTTCCGGAAAGCCAGGGCTCCGCTTAATGCAGTGGCCCTTACTACAAACAGCTCCATGTTAACTGCCATAGGCAACGACTCCGGATTTAAATATATTTTTAAAAGACAGCTTGAAGCTGTTGCCCGCAAAGGAGACACAGCGGTTGCTATATCCAC
>JAQICQ010000156.1 GCA_027858455.1 Elusimicrobiota bacterium
CGGATAACTTCTCTGAATCCATAACCCCCAACCACCCGAGCACCCCGAAATTTATAAGGTGCATCTGCTCTTCCGGAATCCCCATTCCTAAGGCATATATTACTCCGGCTATAAAAACAACTAAAATTAATACTATGCGGGGGACTTTTAACCGATTACGACCGACCCTTAATATATATACAAATGCCGTCACAGATAAGAGCGCAAATAACACAGATATTGAAGTTTTAAATCCTACTGAACTGAGATTGCTTTTAATGAAATTCAGCACCTGCCTCATAAAAAAAGCAGAAGAGATTATCCAGGCCGACCAGATTACAGTTATTTTGGAAAACACTTTTTTCTTACTAAACTTTTCTTACTCAAATTAAAAAAAAATTATTTATGTAGATTATCGGCGTTTTTTAAAAGCACCTCAATCGGATCTGATTTAGAACCAAAATAGATACTCTGATGAGGGAAAGGTATCTCAATACCTTTTTTGTCAAAAGTTTTTTTAATACGCCGGTTAAACTCTCTGCCTACCGCCCATTGCTTGAGCGGTTCTGTTCTTATTCTGCCTTTTATCACCAGCGCCGAATTAGCAAATTTGTCAAGTCCGAAAACTTCTATATCGTCAATCATTTTTTCTCCAAACTCTTTATCATTTTTAAGGCTCTCACCTACTTCGTGGATAGTCTTTATTACCCGGTCTATGTTTTCTTTGTAAGCAACCCCTATTTCATATACATAACCCGACCATTCCTTTGTAAGGTTTGAAAGCGAATCAATCGACCCGTTGGGAAAGATATGGACTACCCCGCCTAAATCTCTCATTACCACCGTCCTTAAATTTATCGCCTCCACAAGACCGCCTGTCCCGTTTATTACGGCTACGTCCCCTACCCTTATCTGATTTTCAATTATAATAAATATACCGTTTATTATATCCTTAACCAGACTCTGCGCCCCGAAGCTCAACGCAAGCCCGAATACTCCTGCCGCTGTAAGTATCGGGCCTATATTTACACCCATCTGGCCCAGCAAAAGGATTAAACCTATACCCCATAAAGTTATAAATATAGTTTTATTTATAATACCGGTTATGGTATCCATTCTTTTTTGATATTCGCCCGGCGCCCGGCTCTTTTTTTTCAATTTATTTATGGCATAAACTTCTATACGCCACAGGACTATCCTTAAGATAACCGTTATAATAACTAAAATTACAATAATGGCGGTTATCTGAGGCAGGACGGCTATTAAGCTTGCTGTAATACTTTTAAAACTTTCAATAATTCTCTTATTTAGTTCTCCTTAATTTTTCTTTATAACGGCCGGGTGCGTTTTTTATAATGTTTTTTAAATAATTCAGCTGTTTTTCTATGGCCTCCGTATATAAGTCCTGTTTTACTTTATACCTCTTAATAAAATGCTCTTTTGAGTATCTATGAACACCTTCTAATACTTTATCCAGTCTTTCGGCAACGAGACTGTCATAGAACTCCGCCGTTTTTTTCAACAGGTCAAATTCAGAATTGTATCCGGGAATTGATGCTTCCTGAAATTCGTCGTACAAGAAAAGTAATTTTTCCAGATAGGTCCTTGACGCCATCTGGCCCATAAGGTCGTCGCTTCCCAGCATATAACCAAGTATCCTGTTATCTTCATCTATAAATTCAATATTGCCGATATCCATTACAAGCGAGGTAGATTTAACCATATTCATAGCCAGCCGGACCATGTCTTCTTTTAATCCCATTTTTGGTCCGTAGTCCCCCAAAAATTCCACGCTTCTTTGGACATGCTCGGTTGTGTATTTTGCGCCTGTCCCCCCGCTTTCCGAATCCTGCTGGATATAACCCGTATCATGCATTATCGTCGCTATCAGTCCTGCCCGGACTTTATCAGCCGGCAGCGGTCCTTCTTTTATGTTATACCCATCAACGAGGCGGGAAAAAGCCAGAAGAACATCGCTTATATGAGTCACATCATGATACGGAGTATTGCACATCCTGTATCCGGTGTAATTTCCGCTGAATAATTTCTGCATATCTTTAAAGGCTTTTCTTACAATATCAAAACCCCTTATATCGTAAAAATTTATAAAATTATTTTTAACATCCTCAAGAATAGCTTCCGGGATATTCATATTAACAAGCCGCGCCAGCTGTAATGGTTTTTTATTCATAATAACATGCTCCTTTTTATTTTATATTATATTAAAACTTTTTTGTTTTAAAATCAACTAAAAACTTTCTTTAATTAGAACCCCGTAACCTGCTTTTGGCGAGGGCTACCCTATACAGCAAGCCTGCGGGGCACGCGGGGCAAACCGGCGCTGTTTTCAATAAGTTAATAAGTTTATCTCTGACCCCCCAATTTATTTTATATGTACCGTGTCAATCAAACGCCTGCGGAGGGCAGCAAAAACTTCTGTCTCCTGCTTATTTTTTTCAACATGCAGCTGTAAATCTCTTAATGCTTTATCGGCAGAATTGCATTCAGCGCTTATATGGGCCAGGATAACCGAAGAAGGAGACCTTTTAGAATTTTTTATGACGCTGATGATAAAATCATGACATTCTCTGTTTGAAAGATGACCATTTTGGCTTATGCGATTCTTGAGCCACATCGGTCTCGAGGACCTTTGCAGCATAGCATCGTCATAATTTGATTCAATTACTATTATATCCGAATCGACAAAATACTCCGAAATACCGCCGGCCGTATGTGCAATGTCGGTAGCAACAGTTACTTTTTTCTCGCCGCTCTTTAAATCTTTAAATACATTAAAGCCCAGACAGCCCGAATCATGAGGCACATTAAACGCTTCAACATTAAAACCGGCAACGGAAAATCTCCCGGGCTTAATAATTTTAAGCCGGCCGATTTTTTTTGCTTCCCTTATGCTGCTGTATCTTTCTAAAAGTTCGGCAGATATATACCCGCTGCAATAAACAGATGCCCCTTTTTTCAACAAATCTCTCAACGCTGCATCATTTATATGATCACCGTGACCGTGAGTTATTAATACTGCTGCAGGGTTTTTTTCTCGGAGATTTAATTTCCGTATTGATTCATTGATATATTTCCTGCTGAAACCGCAGTCAATAAGAATAAGCGTTTTACTGTCCCATATAAAAGTGCTGTTTCCGCTGCTGGCGCTGCCTATTACATTTAATTTAAGATACATCTTTTTTGTTATTCCCGGATTTAAGCTGGCCGCACGCAGCGTCTATATCGCTTCCTCTTTCTTTTCTTATAGTTACAAATACTTTGTTTTTTTCAAGAGTTTCTTTAAAAAAATCAACCTTTGAAGCGGCGGACCTGTGAAAATCAATTGCCGGAATGGGATTATAAACAATAAGATTTACTTTACTGTCAATACCTTTTACGTACATAGAAAGCGTCTCTGCATCTATTTTTGAATCATTTAATCCGCCGATTAAAAGATATTCAAAGGTAACCGGAATATCTTCTTTGCTCTGGTATTCTTTCAAAGAAAATATTAACTCCCTCAGGTTATACTTCCTGTTTATCGGCATAAAAGACGACCTTTTATTATCGTCAGCAGAGTGTAGAGAAATAGAAAGGTTAATACCTAAATGTTCATCAGCAAGTTTTTTTATTTTATCCGGAATTCCCACAGTAGAAACAGTTATTTTTCTTTTGCCGACAGCAAGTCCTTTTTTATCCATAATTATTTTTATTGCCTTAATTAAATTATCATAATTATCGAGAGGTTCGCCTATACCCATAAAAACTACATTTGAAATGCGTCGGGCGGAAGTTAAATTTTCAGCTTCAAGCAGTTGCATAACTATTTCGCCGGCAGTTAAGTTTCTTTTAAAACCGTCTTTCCCGCTCATACAAAAATCACAGCCGTATTTACATCCAATCTGTGTAGAAAGACATACCGTAATCCGGTTTTTGCCGGGTATGACTACAGTCTCTATCTGATGCCCTCCGGATAACTCAAAAAGATATTTAACAGTGCCGTCGGACGAAGTATCTTTTGAAATAAAATTGATTTTAGGAAAGATAAATTACGGATCAAGTATCATTATTAAGCTGTCCGGAAGATTTTTCATAGCAGAAAAATCAAAGATTTTTTTCCTGTAAACCCAGTTAAAAAGCTGCTTTGCCCTGAAAGCAGGCTGATTTTTACTTAACGCTATTTCTTTAACTTCTTCAAAACTTAAACCTGTGAATTCCGTAATACTCATAAGACGATTATATATAATGACGGTCTTTTAACAAGTTTTTTCCTGTAAATTTTACCCGCCGGGGTTTTATTCTAAACAATTTACTTCTTTTTGATTAAAATACGCCGGTAAAAAAGATATAATGCGGTTAAAACAGCTGTCTCGCCCATAATAAAGAGCCACCATTTATACGGTCCGGGAATAAATCCCGATACGGCCTTTTTAAATTCATGATTTGAGGCCAGACTTAACAGCTCTGAAAAAAGATCAAGCCTTAAAATTAAAGCTGTAAAATCATATATAAAAGTAATGAAAATCATTGTCGCACCTACGCTTATCAGGCCCCACTCTATTTGTTGAATCTTTATGTTTTCTTTTT
>JAQICQ010000159.1 GCA_027858455.1 Elusimicrobiota bacterium
ATAGAATACCGGGAAACAGATGCCGTCGCCGGTGTGAACAAGATCATGAACACAAAAACAAAAAATAAAATTGATGAAATTAAAGAAAAAACAATCTAAAGAGGTTAGGGTATGGAATATAAAATATTTGTAAGTTCTCAGCAGGAAGAAATGCAGGCTGAGCGCGCTGCAATTAAAGAAACTATACGCAGTAACCAGACGTTGCGTAATATTTTTGATGTATTTCTTTTTGAAGAACTGTCTGCCAGAGGGAAATCGGCTATTTCGACATATTTGAAACATGTGGATGAGAGTGATATTTATATTTGTATTATTGGGAATAAATACGGAAATAAAGGAAAGGATGGGTTGTCAGCTACAGAACGGGAATTTAGGCGTTTTTTAGATTCAAATTCTGAAGGTGAAGTAATCCCGTTTATCAAAGGTAGCAGTAAAAGCGATTCAAAAAGAGAGAAGGAAACGCAAAGTTTTGTGAGAGTTCTAAAGGAATCTTTCATATATAAACGGTTCTCTTCAGTTGATAGTCTAAAAACGAAGGTATTAAAAAGCCTTATATCATATATCGATGACAAAGGTAAATTAAATAAGAGCGCTTTTGATGTTTTGATTAACAGAGATGCTACATATAATGCAATTGATGAAAATGAAGTAAAAAGTTTTTTAATGAACAGAGCGGTAAAACTAAAAGCAGACATCCCGAAAATTTCAATAAAAGATTTTCTACACAAGACGTTAAAAATAGTTAATAAATCAAAAGAAAAATATATCCCGACAAATGCAGCAATACTATTTTATGCCAGGAATCCTTCAGATTATATACCCCAAAGCGAGATAAGAATAGCAAGGTATCAAGGTACAACACGCTTGAATATGATTGATTCACAGGAGATAAAGGGCCCGATATATAATATGTTGGATGAAGTTGAATTATTTTTTAAACGAAATACAAGATTGGCAAATAAAATTGTGGATTTTAAAAGAATAGATATTCCTGAATATCCATATGAGGCAATTAGAGAAGCAGTTGTGAATGCTATGGCGCACAGGGATTATTTTCGCCGTGGAGCTCCAATAATGATTTCTATATTTGATGATAGAGTTGAGATTAGTTCGCCGGGTGGTCTTTTGCCGGGTCTTAATATCAAGGAGCTTGAAGGACATCATGAAACTCGTAATAAAAAAATATGCGAGATATTTCATGAAACAAGAGATATGGAGAAATTTGGGACGGGTATAGGGAAAATAAAACAACTTATGAAGGCTCATGGATTAAAAGCGCCAAGGTTTTTAGAGGAAAGCGGTAATTTTATAGTGAAATATTATGGGCCTCAGGATAAAATATTGGATTTAGTCTCAAGTATCCCTGAAGACCGGCAGATAGATTTAAGGAAGTTCGGTCTTAACAAAAGGCAGATTGAAGTGCTTCAAGTAATGGTTAATAACGGCAAGAATATTACTATCACAGAATATTCTAAGAAAAACAATATAAATGAAAAGACAGCAAGAAGGGATTTTAAGAAATTAATTGAACTGGAATTTGTTGAGAAAAAAGGAAGTACTAAAAAAGCTTATTTTAAGGCTAAAAAGTAAATGTCCGAAATAAAGTGAAAATGTCCGTAATAATGTCCGAAATAAAATAATGATAGATAGAAGTTCAGCATTAGAGTCGATTAAAGAAGTTATAAAAAGCTGTTTAAATCAGTTGTATGAAACAGATGCGTTTTTTTTAAGAAATGGAAATAAAGGAGTATGTGAAAGGTGTCTTGTTTTTAGGCTTGCTCATTATTTGCAGAACAAGTTGTATTTGAAAATGAAGCAGCAAGCTAAATTCAAAAATACACAAATATTTTTTCCACGATTAGCGTAATTATTATACGATATGGTTTGAATTGAGCGAGGCAAATATGAAAGTTAATGATTTAATTAAAAAATTGAAAAAATTACCTGCAGATTCTCAGATTGTTGTTACAGGATATGAAGGCGGGCTTGCCGATGTGATAAATACAAAAGAGATAAGCATAAGAAGAAACGTCAATAAAGAATGGTATTACGGCAGGCATGAAGTAAGCTCTTCCGGCGAGCACGGGGCAATCAAGGCAGTTATGATCGTCGCAGAACAGAGAACGGAAAATAATGAGTAAAGCAAAGTTTAGGCAGGTTGGCAAAATCCCGGGAAAAAGGGGGCAGTTCTAATTTAATATTCCTATTTGTTTCTACCGTTGCTTGAAAAGTATTAATTTTAATAGGAGGGAGAATTTGTCTACGCGGCAGGATACAAAAAAAGCAGTTTTACTTTTAAGCGGAGGTATGGACTCGGCGGTATGCCTGGCTGAAAAAAATCAATAAAGAATAATAATGAATATAAGTGAAAACAATAAACATATTTTTAAAACCATCTCCGGTTTAATCGCTCGGACAAAAAGAAAAGTAGCTGGTACAATTAACGAAGAAATGGTGGTTCTTTATTGGAATATTGGGAAAATAGTTAAGGAACAAATAATAAAATTTGACAGGGCAGAATATGGGAAACAGATAGTGAACTCATTGAGTTCACAATTAACCCATGGATATGGAAGAGGTTTTTCTACCCAGAATTTGTGGCATATGGTCAAGTTTTATGAAGTTTGCCCAATTCTCTCCGCATTGCGGAGAGAATTTGAAAGATTAAGCTGGACCCACATAAAAACCATTATTTATATTGAAGATGAGTTAAAGCGAAAGTTTTATACAACCTTATGTCAGAAAGACCATTGGAGTACCCGCACACTTCAGGAAAGAATAAACAGCATGTTTTATGAAAGAACAGCTCTTTCCAAACTTCCGGAGAAAACAATAGAAAAACAGCTGCAGGAATTAAAAAGTAAAGATAAAATGACACCTGAACTTGTATTCAGAGATCCTTATGTTCTTGATTTTCTGGGACTTGCCGACACATACAGCGAAAAGGATCTGGAAAAGGCCATATTGCATTCTCTTGAAAAATTTATCCTTGAATTAGGTGGAGATTTTTCCTTTGTAGCAAGGCAGAAAAGAATCACAATTGATAACGAAGACTATTACATGGATTTGCTGTTCTATAATAGAAAATTAAAATGTTTTTTGGTAATAGATCTCAAACTTGACAAATTCAGGGCGGAAAATAAAGGGCAAATGGAACTATACCTAAAATATCTGGAAAAACATGAAATGGCTGATGATGAAAACCCGCCTATTGGAATTATACTCTGCACTGAAAAAGGTAAGGAACATATTGAATTATTGTTTCTTCCGCAAGACAGAATAAAAGTAGCGGATTATTTAACAAAACTGCCTTCAAAAGAGGTATTTGCCGAGAGATTGCATAAAGCAGTACAAACAGCGCAAGTGAAGTTAGCAGGGGATAAGGAAAAATCAAGTTGAACTACTTCAAAAAATGGGCACGGTTCTAATTTAATATTCCTATTTGTTTCCGCCACTGCTTGAAAAGTATTTTTTAATTCTGTATTATCTAATTGGATTATTTTTGCCTCGTTAGTCAATAATGTATTGAGATTTTGGATTGTTCCCTTAGATGGATAATAATCTGTTTTTACAGAGAATTCGGGTGAAAAGAATTTGCGAGTTAATTTTGAGAAAAGTATTAATTTTAATAGGAGGGAGAATTTGTCTACGCGGCAAGATACAAAAAAAGCAGTTTTACTTTTAAGCGGAGGTATGGACTCGGCGGTATGCCTGGCTAAAGCCATAGATATGGGGCATGATGTATATGCGTTGACTTTTGATTACGGTCAGAGAAGCCGGGTTGAATTAGACGCCGCAAAGAATCTGGCAAAAAAGTATGGTGTTGAGAAACATATAATTTTAAAACTTGATTTAAGTAAGTTCGGCGGTTCGTCTTTAATCGATAAAGATATGGATATTCCGACAGAAAGGAGTAATGGCGTGCCGTCCACTTATGTCCCGGGAAGGAATTTAATAATGCTCTCTGTGGCAGTTTCATGGGCTGAAACTTTAGGAGCCGGTTCGGTATTTATAGGTGCAAATGTTCGGGATTATTCGGGATATCCGGATTGCCGGAAAAGTTTTCTTGAAAGTTTTGAAAAGACAGCGGACGCGGCGACAAAAAAAGAGACAAGAATTTCTGTGAAAGCGCCTCTGCTTATGATGAGTAAAACAAAGATAGCAGAGACCGGCAGGGACCTGGGCTTAGATTTCTCGTTGACTTCTTCCTGTTATAATCCGGCTGAAAACGGGGAACCCTGCGGTGAATGCGAAAGCTGTAAAATCAGGCAGAAAGGGCTGGCAGATGCCGGGGTTAAAATTTAGCATGAGTAATAATTCTAAGGATAAATTCTCATTGCTCGGCGGCGGCAATACCCGCTATCCCCAAAGCCCCGATAAAGCAAAATTAGAAGCTTTTGATAATCCTTCCGCCGGCAGGGATTATACCGTAAAATTTAAAACGGGTGAATTTACATCACTTTGTCCGGTAACTGGTCAGCCGGACTTTGCCGAAATTATTATAGAATATGTTCCGGAAAAAAGCTGTATAGAGAGTAAGTCGCTTAAGCTCTATCTCTTTTCATTTAGAAATTACGGAGGGTTTGCGGAAGATATAGTAAACAGAATTTTAGAGGATGTAGTTGCCGCATGTAAACCAAAATACGCCGGGGTAGAGGGGAAGTTTACCGCCCGCGGCGGGATTACAATAGATGTTAAGGCAGAGTATAAAGAAAGGACAAATAAATGAAAGTAGCAATTGTAGGAACAGGGTATGTAGGATTGGTATCGGGAACATGTCTTGCTGAGATGGGGCACAATATAATGTGCATTGATAACAACGAAGAAAAAATAAAAACTTTAGAAAACGGCGATATCCCTATATATGAGCCGGGTTTAAAAGAACTGGTAGAGAAAAACAGAAAAGAAGGCCGCCTTTCATTTTCGACCAGCGTGAAAGAAGGTGTAAAGAAATGCGATGTTATATTTGTAGCAGTTCACACCCCGCCGCTTCCGGACGGGTCGGCAAACCTCTGTTATGTAGAAGAAGTATCACGCGAAATAGCCGAGAACATGGATGATTACAGGATTATAGTTTCTAAAAGCACTGTTCCGGTAGAAACGGGTAAATGGATTAAAAGGACAGTTGACAAATATGCAAAAGAAGGCGCAGAGTATGATGTGGCGTCTAATCCTGAATTTTTAAGAGAAGGTAAAGCAATAGACGATTTTTTAAATCCCGACAGGGTAGTAATAGGCGTGGAATCAGACAGAGCCCGGCAGATGATGTCCGAACTTTACGCGCCCTTAAAAGATAAAACAGAAATTCTTATAACAAATATAGAAAGCTCGGAGCTTATAAAACATGCCTCCAATTCATTTCTTGCAATGAAAATTTCTTATATAAACGCTGTCTCTAATATTTGCGAAAAAACCGATGCCGACATTGAAGAAGTAGCAAGAGGTATGGGGCTTGATAAAAGAATCGGGAATAAATTTCTACAGGCGGGAGTGGGTTTCGGAGGAAGTTGTTTCCCAAAGGATTTATCGGCGTTTATTAAAATAGCAGAAAAACTTGGGTATGATTTTTCTGTTTTAAAAGAGGTCCAAAAAATCAACAAAAATCAAAGAGGTCTGGTTATAGAAAAAATCAGAAAAAGCCTATGGAACTTAAACAACAAAAATATAGGTGTCCTGGGGCTTGCTTTTAAAGCCGATACGGATGATATGAGAAATGCCCCGTCAATAGATATAATCAACCAGCTTGTAAAAGAGGGAGCCAGCGTAAAAGCTTATGACCCCGAAGCAGCTGAAAACGCAAAAAAGATTCTGCCCGGAGCGATAACATATTGCGAAGATGTATATGAAACCGTCAAAGATAGTGATTTGCTGTTAATTCTTACCGACTGGAAGCAGATAGTTGAAATGGATATGAAAAAAGTTAAAGAGCTTCTTGCCGAACCGGCTACGATAGTTGACGGGAGAAATGTATTTGAACCCGAGGAGATGGAAAAACTCGGTATAAAATATACAAGTATAGGACGATGAGGGTAGTAGATACCGGCGCAGCGGGGTTTTTAGGTTCGCATTTAACCGAACGGCTAGTAAATGAAGGCCACAAAGTTATCGGGCTGGATAATTTTATCACCGGAAGCGCGGATAATATTGCCCACCTGGCGGGTAATAAAAATTTTAAGTTTATTGAACAGGATGTTACCGAATATATTTATTTGCCGGGCGAGATTGACTGGGTATTTCATCTTGCCTGCCCCGCATCACCTGAGGATTACCTGAAATTTCCGATTAAAACATTGAAGGTGGGGTCGTTGGGTTCGCATAAAACTTTAGGGCTGGCAAAGGCCAAAGGAGCGGGATTTCTTCTTGCTTCGTCTTCGGAAGTTTACGGGGACCCGAAAGAACATCCTCAAACAGAAAAATATTGGGGCCATGTAAATACTGTCGGTCCCCGGGGCGTATATGACGAAACGAAAAGATTCGGCGAGGCCCTGACAATGGCCTATCACCGTTCGCATAAAGTTGATACCCGGATAGCCAGAATTTTTAACTCTTACGGTCCGCGTATGAAAGCCGGCGACGGCAGAGTTGTGCCTAATTTTGTAAACCAGGCTATATCCGGTTTAGATCTTACCGTTTACGGAGATGGTTCGCAGACCAGAAGTTTCTGTTATGTCTCTGATACCGTCGATGGCCTATATAGGCTTATGCGGTCGGGATACTGCAATCCGGTTAATATAGGCAACCCGAAAGAGATGACGATAAACGAGTTTGCCGGAAAGGTTCTTGAAGTTACCGGCTCAAAGAGCAGGTTAATAAATTCCCCTCTTCCCGTGAACGACCCCAAGGTCAGACAGCCGGACATAACTCTGGCAAGAGAAAAACTTGGATGGGAACCGAAAATATCGCTTGACGAAGGGCTTAAAAAAACCATTGAGTATTTCACATAAAAATAGGACGGCACCTATTTAGTAAGTAAGTACAGCATATTGACAGGGCAAAATTATAACTCAAAAAAGTTTGACAGAAATATTCTTAAAATGGTAGATTAGAAGAAGTAAAATACCAAGAAACATAAGAAATAGTGAAAGGTAAAAGTGATGATTTTGAAAAAAAGGAATTGCTTAAAAACAATATGAAATTATAAAGGTGATTAGTTTCATTTACAAAAAGCTGTTAATATTAATATCTTTTCTTTTAATAGCTATACCTATGCTATCTCACGGCGCGTTATTGGGGGATGTAGCAATCACCGAAGTTATAGCTAATCCTTTGGTAGAAGATGAAGGTGATTTTATTGAAATCTATAACCTAACAAATAAAAGTATAGATGTTGCCGACTGGACTATCGGGGAGATAGGCTCAACTGATACAATAACAACCTGGGATTTAGGCAATGACGGTGGTAC
>JAQICQ010000025.1 GCA_027858455.1 Elusimicrobiota bacterium
TGCTGGGTGAAAGGAGTATTCAACTACGGCAAATGGGTTAGAATAGTAACAAAAGCGGGAGAAGTAGTTAATACTAATATTAAGAATATAGAGGTATTGAAATATGGAAAAGGAATACACTGGGAGTGAAGCCGATTCAGCCCCTCCCTTTCGGAAGGGGTCTTCTCGGCTAAGAGATAAAAGATATATGATACTAATGGTTGTTGTATTTATGTCAGGCATTATTACCATTGGTTGTAAAACGGAAGAAAAAGCTTCCGGGTCGGCAGGGTCCGCAGGCAGTAAAACCGCTGTTATGGAGTCCGAAAAGGATAAACCTGCCGAGCCCGCGCGCCGGCCTGCGGCAAAAACAGAAACCCGCCGCGCGGCTGCTCCCGATTTTAAATTAAAAAATATAGACGGCTCCAAAAAAACTGTGGAGCTTCAAGTACTCAGGGGGAAACCGGTATTTCTGGATTTCTGGGCGTCCTGGTGCCCGCCGTGCCGGAAGTCAACGCCTTATGTGAAAAAGCTCCAAAAAGAGTTCGGGGATAGTGTTCATATAATAGGCATAAATCTGGACAGGAATGAAAAAGACGCGCTTAATTATATTAAAAAAGAAAATGTAGATTATATGCAGCTCAGTGGTATGGGGACTGCCGTGCCTTCGGATTACTCTGTTCGGGGTATCCCGACTTTTTATATCCTTGATTCTGCCGGCGGAGTTGTAAAAAGCTATTCCGGTTTTACGGAGAGTTACTACCGGGAGTGGGAGACAATTTTAAAAGATATACAATAATGGATTTATCAATAGTAATACCGGTCTATAACGAGGCGCAAAACATAACTCCCCTTTTTGATAACATAAAAACCGCTCTTAATGAGGGCTCTTACAGTTATGAGGTTATATTTATAAACGACGGCAGTTCGGACGGAACTTTTGATATTCTCACTGATTTAGAAAACAAGGATAATTCTCTTAAGATATTTCATTTTAAGAGAAACTGCGGACAGACGGCGGCCCTGCAGAAAGGATTTAATATGGCGGAGGGGGATTTAACTGTCACTATGGATGGCGACCTTCAGAATGACCCCAAAGACATTCCGGCTATGGCAGACCGGCTTAAAGAGTCCGGCGCCGATGTAGTAAGCGGGTGGCGTCACCGCAGAAAAGATTCTTTTCCAAGAAAGATAGTTTCTAAAATAGCAAACTTAATCATATCAAAGATGGTGGGACTTAAACTCCACGATTACGGCTGCACGCTGAAGGTTTATAGAACTAAATTTATAAAAGATTTGAAACTCTTCGGCGAGATGCACCGCTTTATTCCCGCTTTTGTATATTTCAACGGCGGTGATGTAGTGGAGATGAAAGTTTCTCATCATTCGAGAAAGCACGGAAAATCTTCCTACGGCATGGACAGGATTCACCGGGTCGTACTTGACCTGATAACTACCAAATTCCTGACTACATATTCCACAAAACCCATTCATGTATTCGGCTCGCTCGGGCTTGGAAGTATGCTGCTCGGGTTATTTATTACCGCCTTTGTCATTGTCCGCCGTATCTATATGGGCGGAGAGTGGATAAGCCCTCTCTTTTTTATTGCTGTATTGCTTGCCGGCCTCGGCCTTATAATGATACTTCTTGGAATCATAGCCGAGATTTCAGTGAGAATATACTTTGCTATGTTAGAAAAAAACGCTGGTAAAGTCACTAAATAAGGATTTAATGCAAAAAGAAAACTATAAAGTAATTGCTGAAATCGAAAAAACAAATTGGTGGTATAGGGCCAGAAGAGATTTGCTTAATTTGTTGCTACAATCAATACCAGATAGATTTAATAAGACATTAGATGCAGGAGCTGGGGTCGGTTCGAATTTAAATGTATTAAAAAAATATTCAAAAACAGTTTATGGAGTTGATATTTCTGAAGTTGCCTTAATGTTTTGCCAAAAAAAAGGATACGACAAAGTAATAAATACTTCAATTGAAAATTTCAGAGCATCACAAAAATTCGATTTAATTATTTGTACCGATGTTTTTGAACATATAAAATACGACCATAAAGCAATAAAAAATCTTGCAAAGTATATGGCAAGAGGGGGAGTGATGGTCTTAACTGTACCAGCCCATGAGTTTCTTTGGAATAAAAACGATATCTTTTCACATCACTTCAGACGATATACTATGTCGGATATTAAAGAGCTTTTACGTAAAAGCGGGTTGAGTACAATAAAGATAGGGTACTGGAATCAACTTCTTTTAATCCCGGTATATATTTATTACCGTTTATTTAAACAGAAAAAGTTAAAAAATAATCTGGAATTAGTTCCTGATGTATTAAATAATTTGCTATACATGCTATTAAAGATAGAAAACAGGATTTTTAAAAACGTTAATATTCTTCCGGGAATCACTATTGTGGCAGTGCTAAAAAAATATAATTATTCAAGCTATATTTGTGAATAAAAAAAACATTACTTATCTATTTCTGCTGTTAGCATTATTCGTTTTCATAAATATAGCCAGCTTTACTCAAAAATCCCCGACTTTTGACGAAATCCAGCATCTCTCTGGCGGATATGCTATGCTGAAAACCGGAAATTTCAGGATAGGGCCAGGTCACCCGCCACTTATGCGATTATGGGCTGCTCTACCGCTTGCCGTCATGAATCCTGAATACCCGCAAGACCACGATCTGCTTTCTGGAAATCGAAAATACTGGTGGCTCTCTGTAAGAAAAGATTACAAGTTTGGCTATGATTTTTTGTATAAATCTGGCAACAATCCGGAAAGGATTATTTTCGCCGCCCGGTTTATGTGCGTAATATTGGGGGCCTTTTTGGGAATTTTAGTATATCTTTTTTCAAAAAAACTTTTCGGATCAAAAGCCGGAATTTTCTCTCTTTTTCTATTTACATTTTCTCCGTCTGTTATAGCTCATTCACGACTAGTCATGAACGATATTGCCGGGGCAGCGGGTATAACACTATCCCTGTTGCTCTTTTTACGGTATATTGAAGAAAAGACTTGGATAAGATTTATTGTCTTAGCACTCTCTGTTTTTCTGGCTGTGATGTTGAAATATAATGCTATATTTATTTTCCCGGTTCTTTTTTTCGGATTTATATTTACTGAAAAAGCAAAAGGCATGGGGAAATTCATTTTAATTCTCCTGGCCATAATTTTATCTTTAAATCTCTTTTACGGTTTTAAAGGTACATTCGGCAAAAAAGATATTGAGTACGAAGTTTTTGAAAGAATGTTACCGGATAAGATGGTATCCGGTACAACATATAATATCTATGTAAATTTTCCTCTTCCGGAACGGTTTATGCAGAGTTTCAGCAATCTTCTGATTCATAATAAAAGAGGTCACAGTTCGTTTGTTGCGGGCAATTACTACAGCACAGGCAAGTGGTATTATTTTCCATTGGCATTTTTAATTAAAACACCCTTTCTCACACTGCTTATGTTTTTTGTTTTAGTTTACGGGTACGCTAAAAAATTTAAATTAAACGCTGGGGAGAAAATACTTTCCGGTTTTTTTGTTCTTTACTGGGTTTTTGCCGTGACTGCTAAAATAAATATCGGACATCGCCATCTTATGCCTGTATATCCGGTCCTTTTTATTCTTCTGGGCAGGGTTTACAGAGATTATTCGGGGAAGATTAAGAAAAGAGTAGTTCTTTACGGGCTTCCGGCGGCGTATATAATAAGCACCCAGGTATATTTTCCTCACTATCTGCCTTATTTTAATTTATTTGTTAAACCGGATAACGGTTACAAGTACCTGGTTGATTCAAATTTGGACTGGGGCCAGGATCTGCCGGGTTTGAAAAAGTTTATCGATAAGCAGGATAATTCTTCATTGATACTGTCATATTTTGGAACCGCTTCAATTGAATCACATAATATAAAATACCAGCAGCTGCTTCCCGGTGGGATGGGGCTTGAAGAGACGAAGTTTATAAATCCGGTTAAGACGGAAAAAGAATATCTTGCCGTAAGCGCAACTAATTTACAGGGTGTATATTTTGGCAACAAGGATATTTTTAAATGGATTAAAGAACAAGAGCCTATTGAAAAGATAGGATATTCAATATTTGTCTATGATATTTCCCGGGATGAAAAAGCCCATGCGATAATCGGAGAAATTTATAAAAGTCGCAGGATGTATAACCATGCGCGCAGGCAGTACGAAAGGGTAATATATATTGCCAGAGACCAGCAGTGGAGAGAGTGGGCAATGGACCAGTTACAAGAACTTGATAATCTATAACAGAGTTGATAAAAATCAGTTGTTTAGTAAAATATTAAAAATACAGTGAGAGAAAGATTATAGCAAGAGAGAAAAACATGAAAAAACTGATATTAATAATTTTAGCGGTTTTTGTACACGGAACAGGTAATATCTACGGTGAAAGTTCACCGCTTTCCGATAAATATTATATCGGAGAAGTTCCGGGAGCCGACGCCATAGGCAGGGGAGGCGCGTTTGCCGGAGCAATGGGGAGTCCTTTTGCTCCTTACTGGAATCCTGCCGGATTAGCTGTAATTAAAAATAACAGGCTTGGTGTGGCGGCTAATATATTAAGCGACAGCAAGATAGACAGTTCAATTATTAAAAAAATATATGCGCTTGAAGACAGAAATCTAAATTTTATTTCTGTTGCCGCGCCCCAGGTTGCGGTTTACTGGCGCAAGCTTTCCGACCGGGTAGATATTTCATCTTATACCGAGCCGGGAGGAATTGAAGTTAAAACAGTTGTTGATGAAAAACTAAATCAGTTCGGGGTGTCGGTATCTATAGCAAATACCGAACGGACTTATTTCGGCATGAATATAAATTATCTGACAGGGATATTAGGATATTCAAAAGTCAGAGGTTCTACCGTCAGTGTAGTTATATCCGATGGTTACGGCTGGGGGCTGGATTGGGGGCTTATATTTGATGTCTCTGAAAGATTAAATGTCGGGTTGACACTTTTAAACGGACCGGCGGTTATTTACTGGGAAGATTACAGTTCAGAGAGCCTTCCTCTTATTTTCCGCGGAGGCCTGGATTTAAAGATGAGTAATCTTATGACTTTAGGAATAGACTATGAGAATGGGGTCTATGACGATTCGGTTAAGTCAAATGATATTCTTCATGTAGGCATTGAGCATTATATCTCGCAGAATTTCGTTTTAAGGGGAGGAATGTCCGGCAACGATTTGAGTGATAAGAACAAAACAACTTACTCAGCGGGAATAGGATATAAGGAAGAAGGTTATAGCGTGGATTTGTCTGCTATACAGTACTGCATAAAGCAACAGGAATATGAGTCCGTGAGACGGTTCTCTATTTCCGGAGTATACCCTTTTTAAATTGCTTTTTGAATTTTACCGGCTTTTATGCAACGCGTGCAGACATAAGCTCTTTGCTTGTGCCCGTCTTTTAATATTTTAATCTTTTGAAGATTAGCCGCGAATGTTTTAGGCGTTGCCCGTTTGGACTTGCTTACATTCTTTCCGGTAACGGTTCCTTTATCACATATAATACATCTTTTACTCATAATGGGATTATATATACCAAAAAAAAACAAATGATGCAAATCGCCGCCTTTCTTAAAGATTTATTTTTATGACAGAAAAGCATACTGAAAATATTGCTAAGAATGTAAGATATTTAAAAGGCGTTGGTCCGGCCCGGGCAAAACAGCTTTCAAAGATGGGCATAATCACTGTAGAGGATCTGCTTACCTATTTCCCCAAAAGATACGAGGACCGGTCAAGATTAAGAGAGCTTGCCGTAATAAATGACGAAGATGCGGCTTTTGTAAAGGTTAAAGTAATTAATTCAAAAGCAGTCTATTTAAGAAACCGCAGAAAACTGGTAAAGATATCTGTAAAAGACAACACCGGCACCGCTGAGATACTTGCTTTTAACCAAGGTTATTTAAAAGATATTTTTAAAGAGGGGAGTTATTTTTATCTTTACGGTAAGTTTGAGCGCAAATTAAGAAATCTTACAATAGCTAATTTTGTTTATGAAAAATGCGGTCCGGATAAGGAATGTTCTTCCGCCATTCATCTGGGTAGAATAACTCCCGTATACAGCCTTACCGGAGGGGTCTCGCAGAAGTGGCTCAGAAAGCTGATATATGAAAACCTTAATAAGTATTCAACAGAGTTTAAAGAATTTTTGCCGGGGAATGACCCGGACAGGCTGGGGAGGGATATTAACGAAACTCATTTCCCAAAAGATTTCAAGCTGCTTAAACACGCCCGGAAAGATCTTATCTGCCGAGAATTTCTTCTCTTTCAGATTGCTCTGGGATATAGGAAAGAGGGTATAAAAAAATTAAAAAAAGAAAGGCCCTATAAAGTAAAAAGAAACCTGCTTACCCCGTTTAAAGAAAGTCTTGGTTTTAAATTTACTGCGTCCCAGAAAAAAGTCATAAACGAGATATTTAAGGATATGAAATCGCCTTATCCTATGCGGAGGCTTTTGCAGGGGGATGTCGGAAGCGGAAAGACGGTAGTTGCCCTTTCTGCAATACTTCTTGCCGTGGAAAATTCTTATTCTGCCGCGGTAATTGCCCCCACGGAAATTCTTGCAGAACAGCATTATCTTACTTTTAAGAATTATCTTGACGGACTTGGTGTGGGGGTGGGCCTGATAAGGGGAGGTTTGACAAAGAAAGAAAAAGAAAAGGTAACAGAAAAATTAAGGG
>JAQICQ010000072.1 GCA_027858455.1 Elusimicrobiota bacterium
ATATTTCTTCTACAGGACAAAACAACGACTTCATCTTTATATTACGAAATTACCGATATAGATGGCACTTCCATTTATAAAATGTCCGCGTCCGGCAGCTCGAAGACAAAAATTTACCAGGTACCTTCAGGATACTCCCTGAAAAAATTTATTCTTTCCCCCGGCGGCGTCCATATAGCTTTCGTCCTGCTTGATGAAGACGCATGGAGTTATTCTCTCTGGGATGTCAATTCAGACGGTACCGAGGCCCAGGAACTCACCCTGGCGGATATAAACGGTATTGTTATTAGCTGGGGTAAGAATAACCAGAAGATTTATTTTACCGATTCTAATGGTGACATTGCGGCAGTATCGGTTTCAAACGACAGCGTTAATACGGTATTGAGCCCCAACGACTGGTCGGTAAATGACCTGGCTATATCTCCCTCGGGAGACAAGATTGCCTATGTAGACAGCTCAAACATATGGGTGGCGGATTCATCGGGTACAAATAAGAGCCAGCTTACTACAGATGGCAATACCAAAGATAATATCAGCTGGTCACCGGACGGCGATATGATAGCTTTTTCGGTTTCAAATTATTCCCTGGGTAAAGTAGACGCCGATGGGACCGATGCAACATTAAATATCAGTACGGAAGCGGTCGCCTTACCGCCTGTATGGACTTCGGACAGCAAAAACCTTATTTATTCCACGGGAAAGAATATGTGGAAAGTTAATGTTGGCACTCCTTCGGTGAAAACAAATCTTACTTCAAACAGTTTAAACTATTCAGCTTCTAAAGCTGTGTTTTCGGGGGACGGTACAAAAATCTTATATATGACTTCCGAAAAGGCCGGACCTGCGGAAGAATATTCGCTTTATACCGCAAATGCCGACGGTTCTTCAAAAGAACTTGTATTGAGCACGACTACGGATATTCAGACCATGGGCTGGCGGCCAAGCACATCGGAATTTTTCTATGTATTTGATGACGGCAATTACAGTTTATATATGGGAACCCCCGGGGGGCCGGTCAGCAAAGCCGGCGCCGGAGCCTGGGAAGCTCAGCCCCAGATAACTTCTGACGGAGATAAAATATTATATGTAGATTATGGTACGGTGAAAGTCATAAATACTGCAGGAGCGACTACAAGCGATATCACTCCAAGCGGAGGTCTCTTATATGTGAATGCCGCTGCGTATTCTCCGGATGATATCTATATAATATATTCTTCTTCGGTAGGAGTAGAAAAGATGACTTCTATGGGGGCCTATGTTTCGTCTATATTTGAAACAGATGATACTATACACAGGATTAAATATTCCCCGGACGGGACTATGGTTGCCTACCATCTGAATAATTACGGCGACGATATGGACCGCAATGGAGTGTGGGTTATGAACTCCACTGGAACCGAACGGACGCAGATTTTTTCGACTTCGGGGAAAAATTATTTTCATGCCGAAAGCTTTAATTTTCAATGGGCGGGCAATAATTATATAGTTGTTTATAATGATAATAAATTATTCCGCGCCGACATGTCCGGAAATGTTGAGGTTATTGAATTCGGAGCCGATGTAAGCGATTATGACATAACCTCCGACGGATCAAAGATAATTTACCAGAGCAACGGTAAGGTAGTTAAGGCAAATTTAACTAATATTGTTTCGCCCCCTTACTATATAAAAGGTGCAGTGATCAATTCGGCCGGAGATGCGGTAACTAATGTTACCATAACCCTGACCGGCGGGGCATCAGAAACCGCTCTTACCGACAGCACGGGCAAATATGAATTAACGGGACTCGATCCGGGAGATTACACGGTAACCCCTTCAAAAACGGGATATACATTTACACCGCAGAGTAAGAGTATAGCTTCGCTTGACTCAAACAGGGACAGGGTTAATTTTACGGTAACTAAAACCACAAGTTCTTTTTCGGGCACGGTAACTAACCAGTCGTCAGCCGGCATTAAAGGCGCGGTAGTTTCAGTTTATAATTACGGCAGTTATATAAGCGAAGTTATTATATCCAGCGCCGTATGCTCTTCTGACGGTACGTATACCATAAATAACTTAGAGACCGCTAAAGATTATCTAGTCAAAGTTTCTTCAAATCCCTACGGAAAAAAATATTACGATAATGAAGATTATAAAGACAGCGCAACAAAACTTGAGTTATCCCCGAATCAAAAAACTACGGGTATAGATTTTACGATGTCTGCGCCGGGATCCATAAGCGGAAATATAGAAGATCAGACTAATGCTAATATAAATAATATGTATGTATCTGTCATTCCAACGGCAGGCGGCGATATGTTTTATGCTGCTACTAACGCCTTAGGTGACTACAGTATAACGGGGCTGCCTGACGGCGATTACTATGTAAGAGCTATAAACGGCTATAATGATTATAGCTACTATGATGCTGATGTATCTTCCGGGGTAAGTACAGTATCTGGATCATCGCCCGTTCCTGTTTCCGGGCCCGCCGACACAGCTAATATAGATTTTACTTTTTATTTAGACAGTTCATCGCCGACCGTCTCTTCATTTCAGATAGAAGAAGGGGCTGGAAATACAAAATCAAGGACAGTGAAACTCTCCATCGAGGCCACCGACGACCTTTCCGGGCTGGACAGTTATGCGCTTTCTAACGACGATATTACTTACTCGGACTGGGAGAGATGGACAGCTGGTAATCAGAAAATGGATATCTGGTGGGAGCTTACCCAAAATGCGGGAGCAAAGACTGTCTATGTTAAATTAAAAGATAAAACAGGAAACGTTATAAAAACTTCAGATGGAATTACGCTTCAAACCGGAATAAGTAAAATTGACAATATTGATATAAAGTCAGGCGCGGGTACTAACACAGATTCTTCAACAGGCCAGACAGATATCATGATGGCAAGGAGTAATAAAAAACCGATAGAGTTTAGTATCCCTGTCGGGTTTGATGCCGACAGCGTAAAGATAGAGATAAATCAGATAGAGTATAGTTTAACCGAAAGCGGCCCGACGGACGGAATATATACCTGGAGCGGTACAATTTCTAATCCACCGAAAGGTTATGTGCTGGTAAAAATATCGGTAGGAGCAGATACCTACTACCAGGTCATAGGAAAGATAGCTCTTATAGACCCTTCGGGTTATATCTACAATAATGCTAATTCGGAAAAAGTTCCGGGCGCCACTGTAACACTATACTGGTTCAATGTTGCTACAGGGCAGTTTGAAGTAGCAGTTAGTTCAAAAGTAGCTTATGATCCGGCTATTAATCCCCAGATATCCGATGAGGACGGATATTACGGATGGGATGTAGCCCCGGGAAGATATTATGTTAAAGTCGAAAGAACGTGGTTTGATACTGTAAATCAAAGCAGGGCGGTAACCGTTCCGCCTGAAGTAACCGACCTTCATGTATATATGAATCCCCAGGATACAGTTGCCCCCTCAGGCACCGTTACAATAGAAGGGGGAGACTCTGAGACGGATTCAGATACAGTTAGTTTAGATATCCAGGCTACAGACGACAAATCAGGGGTATGGAAGATGGCTCTTTCAAACAGCTCCGATTTTTCTTCAGCTACCTGGGAGGATTTTGCTGTCTCTAAAAGCTGGGATATAGGAGAGTCCGGCGGAGAAAAGAAAGTCTATGTTAAATTTAAAGATATATGCGGAAATAAAGGAATGACCTCTTCTTCTATTAATAAGGCCGTGCCTTATGCAAATAATCTAAATAAAGCCAGGACATATCCCAATCCGGTAAAACCGGGCGCAGGCGGAGATTATGATTCTTCTTACATAACCTTCAGTCAGCTTACACCTTCGGCTGTTATTAAGATATATGATATCAGCGGAAATCAGGTAGCTGAGATTGAAAATACAGGAAATGACGGCGAAGAAAAATGGTATATGATAAATGATGGGGGGAAAGACGTCGTTAGCGGGGTCTATGTCTGGCTAATAGAAGATGATGATGGCAACGAAAAAACCGGTAAGCTGGCTATTATCAGATAATTAAAGGAGATATAAAGATGAATAAAAATATAAAATTAGTATTGATTTTAGGTTTAATAGCAGCATTTACTCGTTCAGCCGGGGCTTCTATAAATGATAATGCAGGTACTACCGGATCGGCATTTCTTAAAATAGGCACCGGAGGGCGTCCGAGCGCTATGGCAGGCGCCTTTACGGGTATAGCAGATGATATCAATTCGATATATTATAATCCTGCGGGTCTAGGAGATATAAAATCACTTGAATTTTCTGCGCAGCAGATAATATGGCTGGAAAATATAACTTATCAGTATCTTGCTGTAGGAAAACAGACCTCAGCCGGCGCTTTAGGTCTTTCGTTCGGTTATCTTTCTATGGATGATCTCGAAAAAAGAAGTTCCGACACAGATGAATATACGGACTTTGAGGCCAGCGACACTCTCATAGGTATATCTTACGCTCGTGGAAACGAAACCCTTTCTCTCGGGGGTTCTTTAAAGATTATAAGAGAAAAGATAGAAGAAGAGAACGCTTCCGCATTTGCGTTTGACTTAGGCGCTAAATTTAAAAAAACTCCTATAAATAAACTGGTTTTAGGGGCTGCGGTTCAAAATCTAGGCACAAAAATGAAATTCATAAATGAGGAAACACCTCTTCCGGTAAATATAAAAGTAGGGGCGGGCTATAATATGCTCGGAGAGAGGCTTCTTTTAGGAATGGATTTTAATATGCCAAATGACGAAAATAGTTACGTGGCGCTCGGCGCTGAATATCTTATACCTATAAGCAGACTTACCGCATATCTTAGAGGCGGATTCAGGACAAATTCCAATAACGACGCTATAGATAATCTTAGAGGCGGCGCGGGTCTTAAATGGACATCTTATATTATAGATTTCAGCTGGGAACCTTACGGCAATATGGGAAGCGCATACAGAGTTTCTCTACAAGGTCGATTCTGATAAAGAACTAATTAACTTAAATGCTGCTTTTATAAAACTGGTATTCTCTAAACTTATTTTCAATCATAGAAATAGTAATTTAAGCTATATTTTCTCATATCTTTATAAAGAAGTTAAAAAGCCTGTATTATTTTTCTTAAATAACTTTCTCCATTCTGTAAAAAGCTTTTATCCAGTAATATCAAAAAAATGTACTAACTTATCTAAAACAAGGGCAAATAGACTATAATATAAAAAGGGCGGTAAAACTTTTTTCCCGGCTATTATTATGGTGTATTTTATTTAAAGTCTATTTGTAAGGCAAAAAAGGCTAATTAGCCCGTAACCCTAACCCCTCATCAAAAATTAAAACAGCTTAAATCAGGGCCGGTTTTTAAGCTTAAGCCCTTTTCTGCGTATTTTAATTTAAAATATAATTTGATGCTTACATTCAAAAGTTATATAAAATTAGAAACCTCCTGCGTAATAATATATAAATCATTTAGAAACGTTATAATGCGCCAAATCCATATCCGTATAGTTGACCCCGGACAGGGGAATAAAAGCCGCTTATTTGCTTTATCCAGCGACATCGAGTGTCCGATAATGATTGTTATGTTAACTTTGGGTAGTGATTTATAAGTTAAAGTAACGACTTATACTATGTAATTATCTATAACCATATCAGCATATATACTATTATTTCTATAATCTACATTAACTAAAGCGTAAAATATATATTTTTATATAGTTATATGACACTTTATTTATCATACTGGTTTTATTTTTTCTATGCGGGAATTTTCGGGAATGATTTTCGCCGGGATTTTTCAGGAAACTTTTCGGAAAACATTTCGGGAACATTTCTGATATAAGTTCTGATAACCATTCTGGTAAAAGTTTCTGATATAAATTTCTAATAACTGTTCCAGGTATTTGTTTCTGCTATCTGCTTACGGAAACAATTCTTTGAAAAACCTACCTTTGTATAAAATATCATAAAGTGCCGGATGAGCCTTTAAATAAGCCGTTTTAAATATTTTTGAATAGTAACCTATACGGCCGTTATATAGTTAACGGACTAAAAGTTAAACCCTTAAAATAAAATAGATATATTTATAATAAAATTATTATATAAAATATCGCGGTTTTTACTCCGGATGATATTCTCAGGACATGGAACAGCACCTGTTTGAAATTTTAAAGGCCTTAAATCCATAATCTCAGGATATACCGGAGGAGATTAAGTTTATTAGGCAATCAATTAGATAAGAAAAACTATTGTTAGTTCTGTCAATTAAAATACTGTTCCTCTAATCGCCGTATTTTTTTATTGACATAGGAACGGGTACTTTTTCCCGGGATCATTTCCGCCCATATTTTTACTTTTTTTATATTGAAACCCTTCGGAAAATAAAGCTCAGGGAAATAACTGAACTTGTTTTTTTTACCTGACGATATATATAAACAATCTGCAAGAGCCTTTTCAGGTTCG
>JAQICQ010000076.1 GCA_027858455.1 Elusimicrobiota bacterium
ATATAAGAGTTATAATTCAACAGTCGCGTTTAATTGCGCCACTGATCCGTCTATGGCAGTTATACCTAATCAATATCATTTTCAGGCAGGAGATGACGGGCAGACATCTACTTTTACCGTAACGATGAATACGCCTTCGGCAGGCCATGATATAGAAGTTTACGATATTAACGATACCGCTAAGAAAGGCTGGGATAGTGTAATCGTAACGACTAAACCGGTATCGGCTCCGACTACGCCTACAAGCAATATTCACATAAATTCACTGGCAAATATTATAGGTAGTGCTTCGGCTTACAGTCCGGCGCAAATTAACAAAACTCAGGTTAAATTAGAATGTGTTGACGGACCCGAAGTGGGCAATTTCTGGCAGGACGGAGTAGGTTGGGGAGTAGAAACGTGGTTAGATGTAACGAGCGGCACCACCGACTGGTATAAGTCTAATCTGGACTTGCCGGTTAAAGCTGTCCCACAGGCTGCTGAATTCAATTTGTGGAGCCGGTCTTTTGATAATTTGGGGTCAACCGGAGCAGCTTCTGCAGTTGTTGATTTTTACTACGATATAGGTGATCCGGTCAGTGATGTAACGGATCCGGACGGGCTTTATATCAATGCTGCTCAGGATTTATACGGAGGCGCCGAAGAGCCGGGTCATCCCGATGCAGTAAATTCAGAGATAACAAATGTAGAGATAACTTTAAAATATATAGCTGTTGGCGGAACCACCTATTACTGGAAACACTATACTACATCCGGTACCTGGCAGGCGACAGAATCCAAACTCTGGATAGATGTCCAGGCACAGGACGGTAATTTCGGTGACGAAGATTCTTCCGATGACTGGTATTGGCAATACGGTGACGCTGTTGACTGGCAGGACCAAACGAAACATTATTTATATCACAGAGCTTATGATGCTGCCGGAAACAGGGAAGATTTTAAGACAAAAGAGATAGTGTTTGATGAACAGGAGGGTGTATCTAATGTTACGCTTCCCTTAGGCGGAGGGCAGAACTATTCATCTGTGAATTCTATAACAGGCACTGCTTCCGATACTCAGGGAGTGGATTTTGTAGAAATAAATATATATAACGGCTCTGACTATTTTAACCGCGCAACCTGGGCGTTTGATATAGGCGTAGAGGCAAATTCATGGATGACGGCTGCAGGCACTACTTCGTGGACTTTTGATTCGTCAACGATTACATTCAGTCCGGGAACTACTTATACCGTAAAATCCCGGATGACCGATAAAGCTACAAACGAGGAGCCCACAGCGGCAAAATCGGGAAATTCATTTGATTATGATACTTCCGACCCGACTTCGTATGTTCAGTATCCGCAGGAAGGGGCTTATTCCCAGGTTAATGATTCCACAGCTACATTTACCATATACGGCACTGCAAACGATTCCTTATCAAATGTAAATTCTTTAGAACTTGTTATTAAAAAAGGAGGATCGGCTAACTATTGGAACGGTTCATCGTGGCAGGGTTCAATAGTTTGGCTTGGCGCCCAGTTGCATCCGTCTTCGTGGACTTATACGGGAGTAGACTGCGCCGACGGCACGGACCACAGAATCTGGATAAAGGCGACCGACGATGTCCTGCCTTCAGCCAATCAACAGACTGTATCGGATACGGATATAGGAAACGGTAATAATTTTAATTCTAAATTTAAATATGATGTAACCGAGCCGGTAAGTGATATTACCTACCCGGTGCCCGGAGCTGCGTATAATGGCAAAATAGAAACATTTACGGGTACATTTGACGACCCGAATTACGGGTCAAAAGTAGAAGAAGTAAAACTTCTTATAAAGAGAGAATCAGACGGCTATGAATGGGTCGGTGAAGCTCCTTTCTGGAGCGCTACCGGCAACAAAAAGCTTGCCGATAATCTCTATACTTCAACTTATTCATGGAGGGTATCGGACCTCGGAGAGTTTTATCAGAACGACATCGGTCAGCTGAAAGAAAAATATTTAATATATACCACGGCCAAAGATTACGCTGGCAACTACCAGGACGGAAATAATTGGGATGTACTTATATCTACATTTATTTATGACGCGATAGCCCCGGCAGTAGCTATAACTACCCCGACGCATCTCGGCCATTATAATTCTCTGGCAGAAATTGGGGGAAGTTCCACCGATACTTTCAGCGGAGTTGACTATGTTGAATTACAGATATCATCCGGAAATTATACATGGACGGGTTCTTCCTGGACTTCC
>JAQICQ010000031.1 GCA_027858455.1 Elusimicrobiota bacterium
TGCTGGGTGAAAGGAGTATTCAACTACGGCAAATGGGTTAGAATAGTAACAAAAGCGGGAGAAGTAGTTAATACTAATATTAAGAATATAGAGGTATTGAAATATGGAAAAGGAATACAATGGGAGTGAAGCCGATTCATCCCCTCGCTTTCGGAAGGGGTCTTCTCGGCTAATGGATAGAATGGTGAAAAAAAATAAGATGGTAAAAAAAATAATCTTTACGGCCGCGGTTATATTAGGAATTGTAGTTTTTTTTCTTACCGGAAATTTTTTTACCGGAAAAAATAAGAAGAGGGAAGAAATTTCCGGGGGAGCTATAATAAACGCATCTATCGCCGATGCCAGCTATCTTAATCCTGTCCTTTCTTCTGATTCGGCCTCGAGTGACATTAATGGCTTGGTATTTAACGGGCTTGTAAAATATGATAAGGACCTTAAGCTGACAGGCGACCTCGCAAAAGATTTCTCTGTATCGGAAGATAATATGAGAATAACTTTTAATTTAAGAAAAGGGGTAAAATGGCACGACGGGAAAGAGTTTACATCAAAAGATGTTATTTTTACTTACAACGCAATAATAAGTTCATCCACTAAGACGCCGCATTCAAGTAATTTTGATAAAGTAAAAAAAGTATCGGCACCCGGTCCTTACAGGATAATTGTAGAATATACCGAACCGTATTCGCCCGCGCTGGAAAGCTGGGGAATGGGAATAATACCGGAACATATTTACAGCGGCACTGACATAAATAATAATCCGCATAACAGGAATCCGGTAGGAACAGGGTCGTATAAATTTGGAAACTGGCGCACCGACGACCGGATAGTCCTTGAAGCCTACGATGAATATTTTGAGGGCCGCCCGGAGATAGGCCGGTTTATATATAAAATTATTCCCGACCAGTCCGTGCAGTTTATGGAGCTCAGAAGGGGAACCATAGACTGGATGAATCCCACTCCCGACCAATGGGTGTCGGAAACTTCAGGCAAAGATTTCCAAAGTAACTATAACCGTTACCGTTATCCGTCGTTTGGATTTACTTATATGGCTTTCAATCTGGATAATCCTTTCTTTAAATCAGAAAAAGTCCGGCGGGCTATAAGTTACGGCGTTGATAAACAGGAAATAATAGAGTCTGTTCTCCGGGGGCTGGGCACAGTTGCCACCGGCCCGTATCCGCCTGTGTCCTGGGCTTATGACGAAGAAATAAAAGATTACGGTTATAATCCCCGAAAAGCGCTGGAACTTTTACGGCAAGCCGGATGGGTTAGAGATGAAACTACCGGAATTTTAACTAAAGACGGCCATGAATTCCAATTTACTTTAATGACTAATCAAGGTAATCAGACAAGAAAACTTTCCGCTGAAATAATTCAGGACCAGCTAAAAGATATAGGCATACGCGTTAAGGTCCGCATACAGGAGTGGAGCTCGTTTATAAATCAGTATATTGATAAAAGACAGTTTGACGCCGTTCTTTTAGGGTGGAGCCTCTCCGTTGATCCGGATCAATATCCACTATGGCATTCTTCTCAAGTTTCCGAAGGACAGTATAATTTCACGGGTTTTAAAGACAGCCGGGTTGATGAACTGTTAGAAGAAGGCCGCCGGATTTTTGATTTAAAGAAAAGAAAAAAAATATATAAAGAAATACATAATATACTTCATAAAAAACAGCCCTATCTGTTCCTTTATTTTTCCGACACAAAACATGTTGTCAATAAAAGATTTAAAAATATCAATCCCCAAAAAGCAGGGATAAACTATAATTTTACAGAGTGGTATGTTCCCGAGAAATTAAGGAAATACTAAATGGCTCTTGTTTATATAATAGACGGTTATAATCTCATAGAATCCCACAGAAAATATTTTCCCGGCTCCCTTTATGCTGCCCGTGAAAAGCTGATAAACCAAATCAAAAAAACCCGTCCGGAAGGGGGTTTGCGCAACAAGGTCACGATTGTATTTGACGGCCAGCCGGGAATAACTTTCCCGCCGGTTAAAAATCTGGATGTTAAATTTACCGCCGGCAGGGAAGCGGATTGTTTAATTGAGGATATGGTGAGAAAGAGCCGCTATCCGGCATCAGTTATAGTTATAACCGACGACCGGCGCCTAATACGTTTTATTAAGGCCGACGGCGCTAAAGCAGAAGGTACCGTTGAATTTATTAAAAAGTTATTCCGCCTTGAAACAGATAGCGACTTGTCTGATATTTCTTTAAAAGATATTGATTCGGATATTGCGCAAAAAACTACCGATGAATTTAAAAAAAAATGGTTAAAACACGATAAAAAGGAGTAAAAATATATGGCAAGAAAAAAACTGCCTAAGATAGCAGGCAAGGATTTCATGCTTCCGTTTTCGGTAGCAATCCTTACAGGCTCGCTGGAGACTATAGGTATTAAATACCGGAAAGCTTTCCGGATAGCTTCAGAAATAGGTGATTATTTAGAGCAGAGAAATATCAAAAGTATTACCCGGGATAAATTAAGAGAGTTTGTATACAAGCAGATCAAGATGGATGTAAATAAGGAGATGGCAGATAAGTACAGGAAGTTCAGAAAGATCATGCAGCTTAAAAAACCCCTTATTATTCTTCTGGGCGGGTCTACGGGGTCAGGTAAAAATACGGTTTCGGTGGAGCTGGCTCATAGGCTGGATATAACTACGGTTATTACATCTGACGCGATAAGAGAAGTAATGAGAACTATACTTTCTAAAGAGATATCACCGATGATACATACCTCATCCTATCTGGCAAAAGACAATCTCTGGATGCCTATAAGCAAAGATAAAGTTGGCAGCGTAGTGGCATTCAGGGAGCAGGCCCTCAGAGTAAACGCGGGGATTAAAGGGATAATCAGCCGAAGTATAAAAGAAAGAACGACACTTATTATAAACGGAGTTCATATAATCCCTGATTTAATAAAAGAAGAGGATTATGAAAAAGCAGATATAATAAAGATTTTTATCTATGTAAAAAATAAAAAGGAACATAAGGAGCGGTTTTATATGAGAGGCCGTTCCAGCGAGGACAGAAACGCAGCCCGGTATCTTGATAGTTTTACCAGGATAAGAGATATTCAGAAATATATTGTCAAAGGCGCGAGAAAAGCAGGATATCCGTGTATAAATAATATCAAATCAAGCTAAACAGCCAGAAAGGTTGTTGATAATATAATAGAAAAACTTTAAAATTTATTAACAGTAAATATATACTATAGGAATTTCCTTTTCCTATAGTATTGATTAGGGATAATAAGGGAAAGAATCTGCTTTCCCTTATGGGGTGACAGTGGAAAAAATACCTAAATGGTATTTTTGTAAAGCCAGAGGGGCTCAAGCCCCTATGGAAGTTACGCATGCTTTAGCATGCGCTAACTTGAGGGAGAGTCCCTAAAAGAGAGAAGTATTTGACAGTAAGGGAGTATTAAGCAGGAGGCTATATGAAAGCTAAAACAATTATGACAAAAGCTGTGGTATTTGCAAAGAAAAGCGATACTATAAGAAAATTTATAAAGATGTTAAATGATAATAAAATAACCGGAGCTCCTGTTTTAAATGATAATGATGAACTGGTGGGGAT
>JAQICQ010000032.1 GCA_027858455.1 Elusimicrobiota bacterium
CTGGGAAGTCATCCGGGAAGCCATCCGGGGATTCGTCCGGGGATTCGTCCGAGAAAAGCATATACGGCGAAAAAGATATAATTTTTACAGTAATGTATTATTTTTAACGGAGGTTAAAAAATGGCGCTTATAGAATTAAAAGATATGTATAAAAAATTCCCCATGGGGAAAAATGAGTTTACTGCCTTAAAGGAGATAAATCTGGAATTTGAGAAAGGGGAATTCGCCGGATTAGTAGGCCCGAGCGGTTCGGGAAAAACTACGATGCTTAATATTTTAGGTTCTCTTGATACACCGAGTGAAGGGTCTGCCCGCGTGCTTGATAATAATATAGGAGACCTTTCAGGAAAAGCCGCGGCTCAGTTAAGAAAAAAACATATGGGCTTTATTTTTCAGACATACAACCTGCTTCCGGTATATACGGTATATGAAAATATTGAGTTTCCTCTGCTTATATTAAAAATGTCCCGGGAAGAGAGAAAAAAGAAAGTTGCCGATGCGCTGGATTGGGTGGGGCTTACGGACAAGAAAAAGTCCCGTCCCGCGCAGCTTTCCGGAGGGGAATCTCAAAGAGTAGCCGTTGCCAGGGCCATAGTAAAAAGACCAGATCTTGTTCTTGCTGACGAACCGACGGCAAATCTTGACGATGAAAACGCCTATAATGTTTTAGAGATGATGGTTAAATTAAACGAGGAGTTAAATACTACATTTATCTTTGCTACTCATGACCACAAAGTTATAAAATATCTTAAAAGAAAGATTAATCTCATAGACGGTAAGATAACAGAGGATATGGCTGATTTGCCGGGGGTAAAGGGATAATGAAACTTGAATTTAAACTGGCATATAAAAACATTATAGGAGCGGGTCTGAGAACCTGGCTTAATGTAGCCATACTTTCTTTTATATATGTATTGATAATAGGGTCTCAGGGAATATATGACGGTATGATGAAGCAGGGAGTTAGGGTTGAAACAGACGACAGAATAGCCGGCGGCCAGTTCTGGCATAAAGATTATGATCCCAACGATCCGTTTTCATACGATGACAGTCACGCCGAACTGACTGCAAAATTGCAGGATATGGTAATTTCTGAAACAGCTGTTCCAATGCTCATAAAAAGAGCAACTATATATCCTGACGGAAGAATGAAATCCGTCTTAATAAGAGGTATAAAGCCCATGCAGGATATTGTAAAAATACCGACTAATTCTCTCGGAAACACTCATAAAAAACTGCCGGTTATGATAGGAACAAGAATGGCCTCCACCAACAACTTTCAAGAAGGGGATTATCTTACCATACGCTTAAGAGACATTGACGGCACTTTTGACGCCGTAGAAGGAAGGATAGTAAAAATTATGAGCACCAGGAGCGTAACCATAGACAAGGGGCAGCTCTGGATACCTATTCAAAAACTGCGGGAAATTACAGGGATGAAAAATGAGACAACAGTTCTTACAATAAAAACCGGCCTTGAAAATATTCCCGGGGATACGGAAACCTGGAGCTTTAAGGACAGGGACTATCTTCTGCGGGATATTATTAAGATGGTTAAAAGTAAAAAAGTATCCGGGCTGATTATGTATATGGTTTTGTTGTTTTTAGCGCTTCTCGCTGTTTTTGACACTCAGGTGCTTGCGATATTTAAGAGAAGAAAAGAGATAGGGACATTGATAGCTCTGGGAATGACCCGAAGTCAGGTGGTAAAACTTTTTACGCTTGAGGGGGCAATGCACGGAGTATTGGCGGCACTTGTCGGCGCTCTCTACGGCACCCCCCTGATATACCTCTTTGCAAAAACAGGAATGGATTTTACGGAAGTAGCGGAAGCATACGGTATGGGGTATATTGCCATGCTCTATCCGGTATATTCCGCGGGACTTGTTATAGGCACTGTTTTTATAGTTATGCTTACTGTAACTGTTGTAAGTTTTATTCCTTCAAGAAAGATAGCTACGCTGGACCCGACTAAAGCATTAAAAGGTAAAGTATCATGATGAAATTTTTATTAAAAGGTCTTCTCAGAGACCGTTCAAGAAGTTTATTTAGAATGCTTATGGTAGCGGCGGGTGTATTTATTGCGGTTTTTATGCATGGCTGGATGGAAGGCGCCCTGACGGATCTTATAGACACAAATGCCCGGTTTAACGAGGGACATGTGAAAATAATGACCCGCGCTTATCGTGAACAAAAAGACCAGGTTCCCAATGACCTGGCTCTTCTTGAGACCGGCGAATTGTTAAAAAATCTTAATAAGATGAGGGCCGATATGTTCTGGGTTCCCAGGATAAAGTTCGGGGGACTTCTTGATATACCCGATGAAAACAGGGAGACGCTTGAGCAGGGCCCTGTAACGGGGTTGGGGATAGATTTTGATAAAGAAGAAGAAATACTAAAGATAAAAAGAGCTGTTGTAAAAGGTAGCCTGCCTGATGATAAAGGCGAGATTCTGATAGCAAAAAATCTGGCTGAAAAACTTAAAGTGGATACAGGAGATACAGCTACATTCATAGGCTCTACAATGAACGGAGCAATGACTGTATATAATTTTAAAGTATCAGGTCTTGTAGAATTCGGCATAGTGGCTATGGATAAAGGCACAGTTCTTGCGCGGATCAGCGATATGAGAGAAATACTAAATATGCCCGGCGGAGCAAGCGAGGCCTATGGTTTCAGTAAAGATATGTTCTATGCAGATGAGGATATGGCAGCGTTAAGCGCAAAATTTAATAAAAAATATTCAGATGAGAAAGATGAATTTTCTCCGGTAATGGAACCATTAAGCGCTCAGCCCGGCATGGGGTATTATATAGATATGGGGGAGTTTATGGCAGCAATAATTATGTCTGTATTTATATTTGCCATGGCGATAGTGCTCTGGAATGCCGGACTTATGGACGGTATAAGGAGATACGGCGAGATAGGGGTGCGTCTGGCAATGGGTGAGTCCAAGCACGGGATTTATGTGAGGATGCTAACTGAGTCGGTTGCCATAGCTGTTGTCGGGTCGGTAATAGGAACGCTTTTGGGGCTGGCTGCAACATATTATATGCAGGAAGTAGGTTTAAATATAGAATTTGCTGTGCAGGATTCATCAATGGCAATATCAAATATCATGCGGGCAAAGGTAACACCGTTAACTTATGTTGTGGGTTTTATTCCCGGGGTATTTGCTTCGGTAATAGGAACGATGTTTGCCGGTATAGGAATATACCGCAGAAATACAGCGCAATTGTTCAGCGAGCTTGACAGATAAATAGAAATTATAAGAGAGGTATAAAATCATGAAAATCACAAATTATATTTTAGGGTTTTTTTTAATACTTATAGTGTTTTTTAACGGTTCGGCAATAAGTTTCGGCGCCGATGAATTTTCCAGAGAAGAGCTTTCCGGAGAGGAAATACTTAACAGGATTGATGAGAATAGGACCGCTGAAAATCATATCTCTGTCTCATTAATGGAAGTTCACGGCCGGAGAATAACAAGAACTATGAAAGCAAAAACCTGGACAAAAGGGACAGATAAATCTTTTACAGAATATTTAGAGCCGCCGCGAGAGGCCGGCACAAAGATGTTAAAGGACAGCGACAATCTCTGGATTTATGCCCCTTCCGCCGACAGAATTATTAAAATAGCGGGACATATGCTCAGGCAGTCCATGATGGGGTCGGATATTTCTTACGAGGATTTTATGGAAGAGCCGGTATTGAGCAATATATATTCCGTTAAGAATACAGGAGACGCCTTATTTAATGAAAGAAAATGTTATCTTCTGGAACTTACCGCGCTAAAAGAGGATATATCTTACCACAGCAGAAAAGTATGGGTTGATAAAGAGATATTCCTTCCCCTTAAAGAAGAAAGATACGCCAAAAGCGGGGTTCTTCTTAAAAGATTTACCATAGAAGAATCATTTAAAATAGAGAACCGGTGGTATCCTAAAAAAATGATTTTTAAGGATATGCTCAGCTCGGGCCGGGGGACGACAATGACTATAGAATCAATTGAATTTAACGCGGAAATACCTGACTATATATTCAGCAAAGCCGGATTAAGAAGGTAATCAGCCTTCTATAAAATTCTTTAATACGGTAAGGCCTTCTTTGATTTCTTCAACCGATATTCCCGAGTAAGCAAATCTTATATATTTTTCTTTTTCTCCGGGCAATGCTTTACCGAAATGGAGCCGTGTGCAGAAAGATACGCCGGTTTCATGAAGTATCTTTTTCCTGAGCTCGTCATATTCTGTTATACCCATATTTGCCATAAGTTTTCCTACATTTGCAAAAAGATAAAAGGTTGTTTCCGGTTTGAAACATTTTATACCTTCAATTGAATTAAGAATTTCTACGGCTGTGTCGCGCCTTTCTTTTAAAATACCGAGTATCTTTTTCGGGGCTGACTGATCGCCTGTTAACGCTTCAAGAGCGCCGTATTGGGTAAAGTGATTTGAACAGGATTCGTCATTGGTGTTTAGCTTTGCTATAACTGCGGCAATTTCTTCAGGGGCAATTGCAGCGCCAAGGCGCCATCCGGTCATGGCAAATTTTTTAGCAAAAGTATAAAGAATCACAGATCTTTCTTTCATACCGTCTATTGCGGCCAGTGATTTTGATCTTCCGCTGTAACGGACTTCAAAATACGCCTCGTCGCAGAGGACATAGAGGTCGTGTTTTTTGGCTATCTCAGCTATTTTTTCAAGTTCTTCCTGTGAGGCTTCGGCGGCCATGGGATTTTGGAAATCGTTAAATATAAGGATTCTTGTTTTATCTGTTATGGAATTTTCAAGGCCCTCAAGGTCAAGTAAAAAACCATTTTCTCCTTCTTTGTAGGAATAAGGTACGCAAACCCCGCCGTTAAATTCTATCTGAGATTCGTATATGGGATAGCCTGGATTTGGATAGAGAACTTCGTCTCCCGGGTTCATGAGGGCAAGTATAAATTTCTGGATTACGGGTTTTCCTCCCGGCTGGATTACAACATTCTTGGCTGAATAATCCATGCCGTGACTTTTATTTATGTCTTCGGCGAGGGCTTTGCGGAGTTGCGGTATTCCCGCATTGGGACAGTAACCTGTTTTACCTTCTTTTATGGCTTTTTCTGTCGCGTCAATTATATTTTGCGGGGTGCTAAGGTCTATGTCGCCCAGGTGGAACGGATATACCTTGTTCCCTTTTTCCGCCCAGAGACCTGCTTCCTGTGAAACTAAAAATGCGGTTTCTGTGCCTAATCTGCTGATTCTGTCTGCTTTTTTCATAAGTTGCTCCTTATATTTGATTTTCTAAATTTCTTGTAGCATAATAACAAATTTATATTTAAAAATCCATAATTAGTTTTTTAAAAAGTGAAAAAGATTTAAAAAACTTTCATAAAGATAGTATAATTAAGTTTTAAATAAGGAGGCATATTTTATGATAAATGAAAAGGAAACAATTAAAGAGAGAGCCCAAAAAGATTGGCAGAAAATTGGCGGGATTAAAAAAGAGTTAAGCGACGCAGTCAGTAAGTTGCAGGAACTTCAGATTGACGAAGCCGCTGCGCTTGAAAAAATAGACCGCGCCCTTAAACTGTTCCCCGAATTAAGAAAGTTAGAGATGCGTCTCAGTCTGGAAAGAGCAATTTTAAAACATTGCATTAAGCTTAAAGGGGCCGGGGTTAATTCCGGTTTAATAAATTTTATAGTTAAAAAGCGTCTGGAAAATATTAAAAATATGCCCGCACACCTTAAACTGGAAAAAATAAATAAACTTGAAGAAAAAATAGGTGTCTCCGTGATAAAAGACCGCAAGGAATTTTTTAGCCGGTTCCGGCTTATGCTTATGGAAGCTAAAAATCCCGACGAAATAGAAGTTATTTTAAGAAGAGTCCGTCTTAATATGAAAGGCGAATCGGAATTAAAAGAAGAACTTCAAAAAGAAGAAAAGGTAAGAGAATTTGTCGGGGACGGAAAGTTTGACGAAAAAGAGGCGGTAGCTGAACTGCTTATGAGTAAGAATCTTTCCAGCGCCATAAGAGAAGAGATAGTAACCAAAAAACAGCTTGAGGAAAAATTCAATCTAATTGAAGGAGACATAAACAGGTTCAGTAAAGATATTATTCGCACAGTTGACATGAAATTTGATATGTTAAGCAGCGAGATTTATGCAAAGCCGTCTTTTTATGCCCGTATGATATCAGGGTATCTTATAGGGCCGTTACGGATAGTTTTATCAGCCGGGGGAATTTTAATTATTATTCTCTATACTGTTGGAAGATACATTATGGGAGCAGGGTCGTTGTATTCAATGGGAATAGAGACAATGCCTTTGATAACCTTATGCGGAATTATAAGTCCGGGGATTGCATACTTTGCCGGAATATGTTTTTTGCTCTTATCCGGAGCCCTTAAATTTTTAGATGATAATCTGCTTTCGGCTTAATTTTTTTAAAAAATAAAACATTAGTTTGATATTAAAGGTTAATTTGTGTATTATAATTAAGATAACAATATAGATTAATAAACGGAGGAAAAAATGAACGCACATAAAAAAACAGTAGAGATTTTAAAACAGGCAGCAAAAAAGTAGGAGTTAAATAAACTTAAAGAGGTTCTTGAAAATGACGATTCGCTTTTATTTAAGAAAGATATCTTTATAAGTTTAAATAATATAGTTCAAGCAACTATATCAGACGGGGATACAAAAGAACTTTTAAAAGAAGCAAAGAATGTATATAATTCTCCTGTTTTTGCAACTAATCCTCAGGAAGGCAAATTTCTGATAAAAGCCGAACCGGACTTCCAGAAAGCAATTGAACTGTTGGGGGAATATGATTTTTGTTTTAAGCTCAGCCCGTATCATATAGTTAATTCATATCTTGCGATAGTTATTGCCCAGGTTACGGACCTTGATGTGGAAGATCTTTATGATAAGGCAGAAAAGCATATAGAAGGGTTTATTGAGTATGCTCTTGAAAATTATCCCAATTGGGATGAGGATACGCTCACTGTTGACGACCCGGTGCTGATGATGCCGATCGGCGCAGCGGGAAGCGGTAAATCAACTTTCTTTAAAGAGCTTTCAAATGTAATTAATTTTTCCTGCGATAACATAAGGTATCTGCTTTTTAAGGAATACGGGCCTTCTTTCAGCCCGTGGGAGAGCGGACTTTCCTGGTGGATTGTTAACCGCCTGGTAGATCATTATCTCGGGAAAGGTTATAATGTATTTTATAACGGTGTCAATACAGATCTTGAATACAGGTCCCCCATAACTATGGAAGACCAGGATATTCTTTTTGCCGGTATGCCTTACAGGGTAAAGCTTGTATATTTTGAACCTCCGGTTGAGCTTACTTCCAAAGAGCTGGAAGAATTAAAGAGCATAAATCTCTGGGAAACTCCGATAGAAGAAGTCGATACCGGCAGCCTCTCTAAAAACGCAGGTTATGTAATTGATTTTATAAAGATAAATTACCAGAGGACTCTTACCAGAACAGAAAAGATATCATCCGGCGAAGAATCTCAGGATCCGTTTGATATACTTTATGCCGTCCCGGCGCCTATCGTTAAACTTTTTGTTGAGCAATCATTCGACAAACCTGCCGCGGACAATATGGTAATGGTAAAAAGAAAAGAGATCCCCGACCCGCAGGAACGTTCGGCATTTTACAGAAAATATGCTGAAATTGCCATGAACGGCTGATATATCTAACCAAATAAATTTTTACTTTAAAGATTATTAATAGTTAGGTACCGGTATGACTAATTCTTAAATATAACTGTGAAAGAAAATCAAAAAATAAAGTTATTGTCAGGTGCATCTATAAGTTATAATACAAAACACGGCGCTGAAATTTACCGCCGCAGTCTTATAGTATTGCTGCAGTCGGTGGTAAACAGGATATATCCCGATATAAAAACGCAGATAGGCCAGACTCTTATGCACGGTTATTATTTTGAGATAGCAAATCACAAAAAACTCCATCCGGATTTTATAAAAAATGTTACCCGGGCAATGAAAGCTGTGGTAGGAGAAGATAAAGTTCTCCGGAAAGAAACATTTCCCAGGGAAAAAGCCATAGAGCTTTTTAAGAATGCAGGCCGCACGGACAAAGTCATCGCTCTCGGGTGTCTTAAGAAAGAAAGTATTGAATTAGTTTTTTTAGATAAATATTTTGACTATTTACTCACTGAATGCGTTAAGAGTACCGGCAGTTTAAAAACATTTAATTTAATAGGGTATAATCACGGATTTATACTGCAGTTTCCCGTCCGAGGGGATATAGACAAACTACCAGGGGCGCCCTCCCGCCAGGAGAATCTCTACAAAGTTTATATGGAGAAAAAAAGGTGGGATGAAGTTCTGGGAGTAAGGCATGTATCCGATCTTGTCCAGGTTATAGAGTCCGGCGAAACCGAGAGGCTTATAAAAATTCAGGAAGCTTTCCATGAGAAAAAGATTGAATCCATTGCCGGTAAAATCAAAGAGCTGTATCCTTTAAAGCGAGTTATTTTCATAGCCGGTCCTTCGGCGTCGGGCAAGACTACATTTATTAAACGATTAGGAATAGCGCTCCGGGTAGAGGGACTGATACCTCATGAAATATCGCTTGACGATTATTTTCTTCCCCGGGATAAAACTCCTAAAATGCGCGACGGGGATTACGATTTTGAGAGCGTCCGGGCGCTGGATAGGGAACTTTTTAAAGATAATATCAACCTGCTTCTTAAAGGCGGCCGGGTAGATATACCTGAGTTTGATTTTAAAACGGGAAGACGCAAAAAGAAAGTGACCCATGTGCACTTAGAAAAGAATTCTGTTGTTTTAATAGAGGGTATTCATGGTCTAAATCCCGCGCTTACAGAAGGCATTAAAGAAAAAGAGAGTTTCGGTATATTTGTCAGTTCTCTTACCCAGTTATGCATAGATAACGATACGCGGATATTTACTTCTGATTCCAGGCTAATGAGAAGGATAATAAGGGATAACCTTTTCAGAGGATACAGCGCTTATGATACAATAAAAAGATTCCCGAAAGTCCGCTTCGGCGAGGACAAGTATATATTTCCTTATCAGTCAAGAGCGGATGTTTTTTTTAATTCTTCGCTCATATATGAACAGGCAATACTTAAGCCCCAGCTGGTAAAATTACTGACCGGCATAAAAAAGAAGGATAAGGGCTACTATGAGGCCCGCCGTCTGCTCAGCTATCTTGAGTATTTTAGAGCAATTCCGTCGAATCTTATTCCGGATAATTCAATATTAAGAGAGTTTATAGGGAAGAGTTTCTTTAACTACTGATTTTATTTAGTAAAGCACATTTGTTTTTTTCGCCAGAGTGCAGATATTTTTATTGTCTGTTTTTAAAATTTTCAGGTCTGTTTTTTTTGCAAGCATTGTAAAAGTATTTATAGAGTAAAAAGAGATATGAGTGCTGTCTCTCAAATACCACCAATTTTTAAAAGAATCCACATCGTCAGGCGCAAATAAGGTCATTAGAGCGATTATCCCTCCGGGCTTAAGCAGTTTTTTAAGAAATTTAAGGATAAGCAGGGGGTGCCTGATATGTTCAAATACCTCGGTGGAAGTAATAATATTGTATTTAGGCATATCTTCAGGACAAGGTTTTTTGCGGAAAAAATATTTGTCGTAAATGTCAGTGGTATAACCGGACCGGGATAAAATTTCACTGAGCACAGGCTCGTAGCCGCACCCAAAATCAAGAACTTGTCCCGGAGGCCCGGAAAAAGGAAAGACGGCCTAATC
>JAQICQ010000126.1 GCA_027858455.1 Elusimicrobiota bacterium
ATCTGTCCCTTTACAGTATTGCTTTGCGCCGAAACTTGCGCAAAAAGAAAAAAGGTGAAAAATACCGCAAACAAAAATAAAACTTTTGTATGGAATTCATCTACCGAAAAATTTAAAGCTGCAAGTATAACAGGGGATTACACCGTAAAAGAGTGGAAACATTTAAACTGTGCTCAACTCCGGCTCTTATTTGGACAGTATCATAAAAATCCGGGTCAAGTGATTTATTGTAATTCGGGTCGGAACTATCTTTGGTCTCTTTATATCTAAAACTTTCCCACGACGTTTTTATTATATCCAGCGAAAAAACAGACATCTCTCTTTCCCAAAATTCGTAATTCACCCCAAAAGCCATAGTCTGCGGATAACTTACCTCTACTGTACTATCCGTCTCAGTTTTACCTGATGATGTCCATGATTTATCGTTCCAGGAAAAGATTTCCGAAATCTCGCTGCCTTCTAAATCCACTGTATATTCCGGGGTTATTTTGAATCCAAAACTCAATGTTGTGGACGGTTTCCAGTTTACACCTATATCAAAAGAGGTGCCGCTTGCGGAAAGGTCAGATTCAATAAGTGTTTTTGTAGAATCAACCATTATATATAAATCTTTTAAATCAGCCCCACCAGAAAGCATATTAATTCCCAGACCAAAACTAAATGAATTTGTAATCATCAGAGCGACAGCCGGAGTAATTGCCGATATGCTGCCATCCTGCACATAAGAATATTGTTCGGTTAATGAACCTCCGCTGTATATGTCGCGTTCATACTCATAATTTAAATCTCTTACAGGAAATCTTCCTATTCCAAACCTAAATTTCCCTCCCAGAGGCAGAAGAAAAGACATGTCAGGAAGCGCGTAATTAAGCTGTGAATTATAATATACATTTCCCGAAGACTCCTCTATCTTTTCTTTAAACGGCCGGATGCCCGCTGTGAAAGACAAACTTGTACCGCCGGTTTTAATCATATTTGCCGGATTGTAAAAGATTGACGAGGCCCCGTAAGAAGAAGCAACCCCGGTATTTCCTATTGCCATACTCCTTGCATCAACAGAAAGGATGGAATCTCCATATCCCCTGTTAATAAAAGAATATGCCCTTAAAATACCTGTTGCCGAAAAAGCAATTAACGTCGCAGCTAAAAATAATATATATATTTTTTTCATTTGGTATCTCCTGTTATTTACCATGAAAGTTCATACTGTATTCTGTACTCATGTGTTTCGTCTATAAGATGGTATCTGTATGTCATATTTACTTTTGCGTATTTTGAAAGTTTTAATTTTGGATTAATGTTCCAGTCATAATTAGGGGTTCCTTCCCGGTTATATTTTGCGTTAAATTTACTATATAAAGTAAGCGCCGGGGTAGGTTTATAACGAACTTTTGTAAAAAGAGTATATTTTGGATATTCCTCACGAGTTAAATTGATTTCTTTAAACCCCGCATCGGTAGTGTCAAATCCCCATTTAAGGTAGCCTCTGTCTGTGGGAGTATAGGTTATCTGAATTTTCTTTTTATTGCTGTTATACTCTAAAAATTCATAATCTATGTATTCTTTTTTAACATCTTCTTCCCGCTTATTTTCTACCTTCTGCTGGTTATAAAAATAAATTTCAACAGTTTTTACAGGGTCATACCTTAATTTTAAAGTGTAAGTCAGCTCATCGGTCTGGAGTTCGGTAGCCGTCATATCCTGGACCACATACCTGCCGTATTTTAAAGCAGCGGCCGCCTCCACCTTTTTGCCGTCATACTCTACGCCTAAAACACTACCCTCCTCATTCCTGTAAAGACCGTAAATTGAATGGAGCGGCGAGCTGTGAAAAGCATAGTAATCAGGCTCTATAAAATGATAATTAAGCCATATATCAATCTCGCTGAAAGTCAACAGGCTTAAGCTTTCCCAGGCACGCCCCTGCCCGGTCTTCCATTTTCTTTCGGAATCAGAACCGGAACGGGTAAATATATGATTGTTGGTCAGTCCTAAAGTTACAAACTGCCTGAGATTGCGGTACATATATTCAAAATCCACGCTGTAAAGATCTACCCTGTCTCCCCTGAAAACATATTTATCATTAATGTAACCGTCAGAATCAGTGGGATCTATTATGTGGTCAAAATTTTCACTGTAAGCTAAAACACCCCCTACAAGACTCCCTGTTAAAGCATATTTCAGCCGGGTTCCGTAAAAAGTATCGTTTAAATAACCCATATTGCTAAACCTTCCCGGCTGGTAATAACTCAAAGTCTTGTTTCCAAACAGATTGCTTAACGGCTTTACTACCCGATCCCCGATGGACCCGTCCTCTTCATTTATTGAATCCACAACTATCGGTTTTTTTGAATAAAACCCGCTTAACTCCAGGGATCCGAAGTTCTTTGAGGCCGCTACGCCGTAGAATCTTTTATTAGTATCCTCAGAATCGTCTTCTTCCACACCTTTCGGCTTTTTCGGAAGACTTCCCCATCCGCTTCTTGTATATAACGCAAGCCCCTGCCCGAAACTAAGTTCATAATTTCCGATGGCTAAAACATCCATGCCCATAACATTACGCATAAACAGATATTTTTTAAGTATAAAATATTCTCTTATATTATTATAAGTCATATCCAGCGACCCGTCATCTCTTCTTAATACAAGGCCCACTTCTGCTTTGTTACCGTAATAAATACGGCTCCGGCTATATATCTCGGCCGGATTATGATATGCAGGGTCAGTAGCGAGATAGCCGCTTGAAAACGGATAATCCCGTAAAGTATATTTCACTTTAAAATCCCCGTGAAACTCTTCTACTTCTTCACCGGGAGCAACTATCTTTACATACGGCTTTATCTCTTCTATAAGTTCCTGGGGAATAACCTCTTTTAAATCAGAGAGATATTCTATCCCCTGTTTTTTTCTGCGGTATTTTATTATAGCTTCTGCGTAAGGAACCGTCATTTCAGGCAAATAGAGCAGCTGAGCCCGGGCAGCTGTATTTAAATTAAGTGGTTTGATAAGATATCTTTCAAGCCGGTCGGTATCCGCGATATCAGCAGTAATATCTACTTCTCCGGACTCTTCCAATTCCTGGAGACGCTCTATTTCCTCTTGGTAATCTTCTACCTGTTTTTCTGATTTTATCTGATCAGGGGGAGTTAAAGTAAGATAAGGTTTAATCTCTTTGAAAATATCTTCAGTTATCCCCTCTGTTTTTTTTATATCTTCAATAGCTTCAAAATACCCTTTTTCTTTACGGTATTTTATTATATTCCCGGCAAGCTCCTCGTTTATACCGGGCAGTTTCATAAATATTGGAACAGAAGCATAATTTATATCCACCAAAGATATGCGCCTGCGGGCCCGCACGCCGGTATCTGCTATCACCACAATAGCCAATAAAATAAATATTGTTTTTTTAATAATATTCACCTAATTATTATTTAATCGCGGATCCTGCTTTTATCTTTTCAAGAAGCCTTCTGTTAAGTCCGGGTATTCTGAGAAGGTCATTCCAACTTTTAAATCCACCCATCCTTTTACGGTACTGAACTATATTTTTAGCTACCGGGTAATTGATGCCGGGTATAGCCGTAATCTCTTCTATACCCGCTTCATTGATATCAAGTTTCCCCCCGGTGTCGGTTTCGGGCTCCGGTTCGGGTTCCGGCTCAGGCTCTCTTCTTTCTTGCTTTATTTCCGGTTCAGGCTCCGGCTCTCTTTCCTGTGTAGGTTCGGGCCGGCTAAAGTCAAATTCCTCCTGTCTTAACTCCTCTCCCCCCTCAACTGTCAAGTATTCTTTAATCTTATTATAAGTAGAACGCGAAAATCCGTATATATTCATAATGTCGCTGACGCTTTTAAAATTGCCGGACTTATCCCGATAATCTATTATTTTTTTAGCTGTAACTCCGCCTATCCCCGGTATTTTTGATATTTGCTCGGCCGTAGCTATATTTATATTAACTGTCCCGGAAAATTTTCTCCCTTCTCCTTCATAAGCCGCTCTTTGGCGCCGGCCTACTTCAGCGCCGAATTTAAGTTTCATGCTGAAAAGATGCTGACCTGCCAAGACATTATGCTTTGAATAAGCATAATCAAAAGTAAAAAGTCCCAAGTTTATTCCGAAACCGTAAGAGGTTCTAAACGGCTCGGTCTGGACGCCGATCCTTCCGGTAAATATATCATTTAATATAATCTCGCTGCCTGCTCTTATTTCCAGTTCCTGTTCAATTGGTTTTTGTAAATCCAGAGATAGAAAAAGATTTTCATGCGGTTTTGCAAGCATTCCAACAGTCATACGCCGGCTTAAAACTTCCGAAGTATTACCGAACTTAGGATTATTTATATTTTTTGCCATAAATGCCATCCTGAATTTAGGATTAACATTACCCATTACAGCAAAATCCATGCCTATTGCCGACGAAGAACCGCCGCCCGAGCCTATAGTCACGGAGTTGTTTTTTAAGTTAGCGCCGAAATAAAGACCTTTTGTAACTCCGGCCGCAAAACTAAGGCGTATATCCGTCTCCTTGTAATCAGCCGGGCCGAAAGATGAAAAGCCCAGCCCCCATGCTCCCATAAATGTTGTAGGTATCACAAGACCTGCATTATAATAAGGTAGGTCGCTCAAACCGTATAAATTTGTATAAAGCGAGCTGAACTCAACGGTTTTAACCAGTCTCAGACCAGCGGGATTATACCAGATAGCCGCCGCGTCATCTGAAACCGCGGTGTAAGCTCCCGCCATACCGGCTTCCCTGGCGCTTACATTGTTTCTGCTGAAAGCGCCTTTTGCAGGTAATGTAAGACAAAATATAAGCGCCACCGAAATTAAAAAATTTTTATTATTCATATATATTACCTATTTGTTAAAATTCCTGCCTACCACTACTGTCGCCTGGTCGGTCTCTATATCCCCGTCGCTGTCAACGGCCTTAATATGAACTATATAGATACCCATGGGAACTTTTTCACCTTTTGAATCCGTGCCTGTCCAGCCGTAATTGCCCGTAGCTGAGTTGGTCTCCTTAGAATTTGCCAGCGTCTTTACTATATTACCGTTTGTATTAAATATTTTTATAGTTATCAGGGCTCCGCTTTCCACTTTG
>JAQICQ010000154.1 GCA_027858455.1 Elusimicrobiota bacterium
ATACCAAGTATTGCAACCACTATCATTAACTCTATAAGAGTAAAACCTTTTTTCTTTATTTTATTATTCTTATTGTTTTTCATCACGGTCGCGCTATAATTGTCTGGGAATGAACAAAATTATCCGCACCTTCCCAAACCCATAAAGTATCGCCCGTCACTCCGGCTACAACTCCGGCGGCCGCGCCGGCATTGCCGGTATCGTTCCATGAGACCCAGACATCAACCTGCTTATAAGGAGTTGTGTCATTGAGACCAGTTCCATCCCCCGAACCGTCTCCTTCAAAATCAACTTCAGTACCGTCAATCAGAACCTCTACATATCTTACAGAAGTTTCCCTGACAAACTTATTAAATATCGGGGCAAGAGGATTGCCTCCCTCGTCAACCGGGGGATTTTCAATCATATGCTCGTCAATCGATGAGCCCGCACCAACAGGATGTGCAATATAATCATCTATATCGTCACAATCTAATCTTCGGCCCACTCCTGTCGGGTCTTCGCCGGTGTCAAATCCCACCTCGGTTCGCCCGATTAAAGTTTCATCCCAGTCTTTCTGTTTTATCTCTTCTATCATATCCTGAACCAATTGGGACGCTTTTGTCCTGTCGGATAGTTTCTGGGTTCCCTGCACCCCTTGAATTATCATGGATATAAGAGGTATAATAGCTATCAGTATAATTGATACGGCAATCATAAGTTCAACAAGAGTTACGCCGCGGGATTTTTTATGATTTATTAATTGATTTTTCATATCAATTCATTATAGTTAATTTAACCGGTAAAAATCAAGTATTTTCATCCATGAACACATTAAAAAACATAAAAACAACCAACAAAATAAGGCTAATATTTCTTATAATCTTATTTCTTTCGCTAACTGTAAGAATAATCTTTTTTGGGCTTTTCAGTGAAAAACCACTCTCGGGCGACGCTCCCTCTTTTTTAAGCCATGCGGCCGAGATGACTTATCTTTATGATGCATCCCCCCGGGAACCTTTCTGGATACTCTGGGTTAAATCCGTTACTTTGCTGCCCGGCTCTAAAAAAGACAATCTCCAATTATCAAACATTGCCTTAAGCATACTCTGCGGAGTTTTGATATTTCTTATCCTTGAGCAGCTATTGAGTTCCCTGCCGGCGCTGACCGGAGCAAAACCCTCTACCTCTTTATTCCCTATATGTTATACAGCCCTCTGCGCGGCCACAGGCTGGAGATATACCTTCTTTTACTGCTTATATTTACCTATCTCTCTCTTTTTAAGATAAAATTTCAAGATAAAAGATTTAAGACAGAAAACTATTCCGGCGCGATAGCTGCGGGAATTACCGGCGCGATGCTGCTTCTTGTCAGAATGGAATCCTCCCTTATTATAACTATCGGTATAATATATATTTTTTTTCACATAACAAAAAAAAGGAGATTAAAAACCCTGCTCTTTATTCTTCTCCCCATGATTACGCTTGCCGGACCTTTTTATTTAAACTGCAAACTTGAAAAAGGTTCTTTCTTTTATGTTATAAACCGCCACTCTAAATTCTACACAAAATACGAAAAACCCCGGTCCGAGCCCGTTGACATTTATATAAATGAAGCAGACAAAGACATCTCCGGTAAAGATACAACGCTGGCCGGATACATCCTTAAATCAAGAGGCATATCCGGAATGTTTAAAAGATTTGCCGGCGGATATTTTGAAGCGCTGACAAAGGCCGGTAAACATCTTTTTTCCACTCCGGTCAATATGGGTTTTTTATTGTATTTTGTCTGGGCGGGTCTTTTAACTATGTTTTTCTTTAAGCCCGGGAGGATACTTCTTTTCTGGGGATTGCTCTACCTGCTTCCTCATTCATTCATATTACCTGCCCGGGTGGCAGGCCGGAGTTCCGTAGATATCAGGTTTGCCGGCCCGATAACACCTCTTTTTGCATTTGCGGTTGCGGGACTTGTATATGCTCTGCTAAATTTTAAAAGAGGCTCTAATAAGAAAACAAACAAAAAATTAAATTGACTTTTAAGCTGTGAGAGCATATAATATAAGAAGCATGAAATATTTAATTAAAAAAGATAAAGGTTTTACGCTCATAGAACTTATGATAGTCGTAGCTGTTATAGGTATCCTTGCGGCCGTATCTTTCCCTAAATTCGGTGAAGTGTTAAAAACAAACAAAATTGAAACAGCTAAAGCGCATATGAAATCCTACGAACAGGCGCTCAAAAATTATTACAGCGATGTCCATGCGCTTCCCGGAGAAGCGGATCCGGATATCGGAGACGGCCTCAATAGCATAAGCGACTGGGAAGATTATTTCAGAGACGGCCTCAGTCAATATGACGTAGAC
>JAQICQ010000196.1 GCA_027858455.1 Elusimicrobiota bacterium
TATGAAGTTTAAAAAAGTCCCCGGATACCTGTCAAAATTTGACTTTTCACTGAAAATAAAATAAATTACTACACTACGACTTTAGGGCCCGTAGCTCAGTTGGTTAGAGCACCTGACTCATAATCAGGGTGTCCCAGGTTCGAGTCCTGGTGGGCCCACCATTTTTTGCACCGGTTTTTGTCTTGAATATTTAGAATGTATTGAAAGATTGTTTTTAAGTAATTGCTTATGAGGGCAATTAGCTCAGTGGCTAGAGCGTTCGGTTCACATCCGAAAGGCCGCAGGTTCAAGTCCTGCATTGCCCACCATAGTTTTATAAGAGTGGGCAGGACTTGAAGCTTTGTGAAGGCATGCGGAGCGTTAAAAGAAATATCCTAAATGGTTATTTCTTAGCGAAGCACACTTGTTACTAAGCATGAAAAGCGCGGAGCGCGTCAGTGAATAAGGCCGTCTGAAGCCGCCGTTGGCGGCAAGGAAAAGTCCTGCATTGCCCACCACTGATTTATAAAAGGGGCAGACAGCGGGATTTGCAGAAGTTCTTTAAAGAAAGCAGGAAAATATGCACCAAAAAATAAAAATACTTTTAAAATTACAGAAACAGGATGCAATTCGGGATAAAATTATTGCACGCCTTCGGGAAATCCCGTCTCTTATCAAAGAAGAAGAAACCCTTTCCGGGCAAGTTGAAGAAGAAGTTAAACAGATAAAAGCCGACCTTAAAAATCTACAGATTAAAATAAAAGAAATCGAGATTAATATACAAACCTCAAAAGATTTTATAGGTAGCCATAAAGAAAAGCTCAATACTTTAAAGAGCAATAAGTCTTATAAGAAAATGCAGGATGAGATATCTGAAAAAGATAAAGAAATCAGCGACGCCGAAACTCGGGAGTTGGAACTTTTAGGGGATGTAGATCAAAAGACCGAAGAACTAAAAGAGGCCGAGAGCAGATTGTTATCAAAAAAAGATGAGATAAAAATAAGCCGGGAAAAATTTCAAAGAGAAAGCCAGCAGCTTGAAAAAAACTAAAAAGAAGCTGAAGAAAGGATAGCTCCGATAAGAGATGAGATAGACAAAAAAGTATTGACTTTATACAGTAAAATAAAAGAAAGAAAGACTATAGTTCTGGTAAAAGTAGAAAACTCGGCCTGCGGAGGATGTCACGCCTCGGTTCGTCCTCAAAAGATTAATGAAATATTAAAAGAAGACAAGATCGTTCAATGCGAAAATTGCTCACGGTTCCTCTATATTAAAGATGAGGGAAATGCCTTTTAAAATATTTACCGACGGCGGCTGCCTGGGTAATCCCGGCCCGGCTTCAGCGGGAGTTGTTATTCTTTCGGCAGATGATAAAGAAATATACAAGGCGGCATTATATATCGGCCGCGCAACAAATAATATCGCAGAGTATACGGCTGTCAAAGAGGGTATTGAAGCTGCCTTGAGATTGGAACTTAAAAATATAGAAGTTTATTCTGATTCTCAGCTTGTTATAAGACAGCTTAACGGTGATTATAAAGTAAAGTCCTTGCCTTTAAAAGAAATATTTATTAAAATCAAAGCATTAGAAACAAAGTTCAGCAAGTTAAAGTATGTTCTTTTAAAAAGAGAGTATACTAAAGTACCCCATGATTTAGCGGAAAAAATGTTGACAGGAAAGGTATAAGGTTTTTAGAAAGAGTGAGCTATGTTGAAAAATGACAAATTGTTGTCGTTTTTCTTAACGCTTTGCAAGATACAGTATTTTTAAAAGTTAAGATCGGTCGCGTGTTGTAATTTATTATAGCATGAGGAAAGTCCGGACTTCACAGGGCATTCCGGGAAAGTGGCACAGAAACTAAGTACAGGTTAAGCTGTAGTGAAAAGGCTAAACCCCGGTTGAAGCAAGACCAAATAGGGGCCGAAGTTGTGAGCCCGCAGCGTTATAGAGGCCCGGGTAGGTCGCAAAGATAAATGACCGTTTGAACAGAATCCGGCTTACAATAACTTTTATAAAGAGTTGATGTTATTTACAGGAGGTTAAAATGGCAAAATACAGACGAAAAAAATATCTTACGGAAAAGAAGTATCAGATGAGGTATACTTCGGTAATAATATTATCTATGCTTATAATGGCTCTGGTAATAGGAGGTATGGCATACTGGCAGATAAAAATTATGAATCCGACTCCTCAGCAGCTAGCGAAACTTGCAGGATGGGGAGCCTATACAATAAGAGTTGTTTTGCTTCTTGCCGCAGCGTTTTTTGCGGGAATATTTTTATCCCATAAGATAATCGGTCCCATAAGAAGAATTGAACGGGGACTCGAGAAATTAAATGACGGGGAGTTTGACATCAATGTTAAATTAAGGGGAGGAGACGAGTTAGCCCAAATTGCCAATCAGGTAGACCTCCTGGCTCAAAAGCTGCAGGCGGTGTCTGAAAAGCATCCGGAGATTAAAGATGAGCTTAAAGAATAATAACAGGGCGTTTACCCTTATAGAATTGATGATAGTGGTGGCTATTATTGGTATTCTTGCCGCCTCCGCTATTCCAAAATTCGCCGATATCGTAAATAAATCAAAAGAGGCTGCGGCAAAAGGGAATCTCTCAGCGGTAAGAAGCGCGGTAACTATATATTATGCAGAAAATATGGAATATCCAACTTGGCTTTCGGGAACAGTTCCTGATAATTTAGCGCGGCTGCCCGCTGCATCTATCCCGGGGGCGTCTGCTTCCTGGGGCCCGAATAAGTGGATCCCCGGAAATTTTAGCACAAAAGGATCCAGTAATGATAGTGTTGATGGAACTCCCGGATGGGCCTATGAAGACGGCGAGGTTTGGGTTGAGACAAAATATTATGATACTTCAGATGAAGCTATTCATAACTGGTGATTTGTAACAGACTGGTTTATATCAGATAACTTTTATATATTTTTGACCTGACAAATCTGCGGCCTGAGACAAGCGCGATAACTAGTGTAAAATTTTAAAACCCGCGCACGCCGGATGTGCCGAACGCTCTGACCGCAGCGGATTAAAACATTTCTTTTTCAAAGGTTCCTATAAGTTGCTATACATCTTCCTATAACTTTTCTATACAAGTTCCTATAAAATTCCTGTACAATTTTCTATAAAGGATTTCAATAGTTCTTGACTTTTACATTATTTTCATGTATAAAATCAGCAGTGGTGTGAAATGGTGAAAAGTGGTGAAATGAAAGAACTTATAGGACAACACAGTCATAAAATAGATACAAAGAGGCGTTTTTTTATACCCGCCGGCTTCAGGGTAACTGAAAAATGGGTCGTTACC
>JAQICQ010000041.1 GCA_027858455.1 Elusimicrobiota bacterium
ATTAAATATAAAATCTTTTTGGAATATATTTTGCCGATTCATACCCGATGCAAGCATACGGGGTTTTCTCGGCAGTTTCTTATAACATATTTACCGTTTAATGGCAGTTTTTTAAACGCCCTTATCGCTAAAAGGGCGGCAAAATCTCCCTCTTGTATTTTATCGGGGCTTGATAAAGCATGGAGCACACAATCCTGCAAACCTCTCATTTCAGGATGCCTATTTATTATATGCATCCATCTTTCCTTCGTTAATCTTATGGGAATATTATTTTGAGATTTAACAATTATCATACTTAACTGTCCCTATCCAGCTCTCTTTTTTATCTACTTAAGCAAACTATATTTTATACCTTTATATCTGCTTCCTTTTAAAAAGTTTCTACTACAGTGTCTATATTAAGAACTTTTCCGTCGGTTCTCATTTCCACCGCTCCCATTTTATCGGTTCTGTAAGTTTTTATATTATTATCATCATATTTCCTTATGGTTCTGTCAAGTTCTGTATTATAAAAACTTCTGCCCTTCAAATAACCGTACTGAGCAACCGCAAAAACAGGGTTAACCGCCCGGAGGAACCTCTCCGAAGAAGCCATGCTGCTGCCGTGATCCGGCATAACTAACACACTGGACTTTAAATTTTCCCCATATTTATCTACAAGTAGGTACTCACCTTCTCTTTGTATATTGGAAGGTATCAGAAAAGATATCTCGCCGTAAGTTAATTTTAAAACAAGTGAATTATTTAATATATCGTCGCCGGTGCCGGAAAATCTTTCGGCGGGGGGATTTATAGCCTCCAATTTAAGAACTTTGCCGTCATACTCCTCCCTGTGTATAATTGTGCCTTCATGCGCCCATTTATGGGCAACAAGGTCCGCTTTAAATATATGTTCGTTCAGGTTATCTTTAGTCGTCTGCTCCGGCCGGGCAAGATTCATATTTAAAAAATCATAATAGTTCAAGTACATTCCTATCGACAGAGGCTGGTCCATTCTTATAAGCAGCCGGACATCATTAAAGGCCTCCAGAAAATCCCTGTAATGCATATTTCGGGTAAATTTTTCAGGGTCAAGCGAATCCCATGCTTCGTCTATATTAAAATACTCTAAAAGATATATCATCCCGCCGATATTCTCGGGCAGAGGATTGGACACAATAACCTTATCCAGTTTTGATATATTATAACCCGACAGATTTGGTATAACCACACTGCTCCCCTTACCCCATTTACCCATAGTCCAAAATCTCTTGTCTCCCCGCGCGCCGGCGTCAATAAGCATATTTTTACCCTGAGGGGTCTGTATAAGTATGCAGTTGCCGTAAGCAACATCTAAAAAAGTTATAAGAAGCTCGTTGTCTTCTTTAACTTTTCCTTTTACAATGTCTTCCGCCCAGTAAACAGATGAAAATATAAAAATTAAAAGGCCTACTACTCCCCATACAGCGCCTTTTTTTGATAATTTTAATTTCTTGCTTAAAAAATTTCTAATAGACCTGTTGAACCCAAAAATAACGACCATTATATAATAAGTAGCAAGCCACTTAGCCGGAGGAGCCGACTGTATCGGATATGGGAAATATGTCCTGAAAAATCTTGCCATCCACAAGAAAAAATTAGAGAGCATATTGTTGGTAGCACCTATGGCCAGCCCTATATGTTCACCTACTCCGGGCCAGAAAGTAAAAAGCTGGCCTATAAGTCCCAGTGGGACTATTATACCTATAAGCGGTATGGCAATGAAGTTGGCAATCATTCCAGCCACGGGAAAACGGTTAAAATAAAGCCCGGAAAGCGGCCACATCATACCTATTTGGATAGAAAGCTGGACGCAGAAAAAACCGGTTATGAACGGCCACCACCCTTCAAATTCAAACCCTATAAGAGGAAATTTCTTTTCAAAAAAATATGCCGCGGCGGCCGCCAGCCCGAAAAAACCCACCATATACATATTAAAAAGAGGATTTACAAAAAGCCAGGGCGATACAAGAAGCACGGATAAGGCAAAGATTAAAAAGATAAAAAATACAAGCTGACCCCACCCTACTATTATTCTTGTAAATATCTGCCTTAATGGGCCGGAAAGATATATTATAGACCAGACAGCCGCAAATGACAAAGCAAATGAAGCATCATATATAAGAAAAGAATTAGCTGAAAGCATAATAGCGGCAGCCATCGGTATAGTAAGGCTCCCCGCCCGGTTAAGATTCATCCCCAGCCAGTTGGCAAATATTATTCCTATGCTGAACATCATAGCCGCCCGGATTGTAGCTGCCCGCGCGCCCGTAATAATTGTAAATATAAATAATACAAAGATTACAAAAAGAGGTATCAGCTTAAGAGAATATGGAGTAAGGTCTATTTCCCTTCTGAAAATCTTTGACGGTAACTTATAAAAAAGAAGGGGGGACTTAAAAAAATTATTGAATACCATTATTAACATTATTGCCAGAAAACCAACATGCAGACCCGAAAGAGCCAGTACGTGAGCTACACCTGTCGCCTGAAAATCAAATTTCTGGACTTCGGGCACCCCTCCGCGGGCGCCGACAGTAACTCCTCCTATAAATGCCGAAGCAGGCGGGGGAACAGTTTTCTTTAATCCCAATATCATTCGTTTTTTTATCTTAAAAGAACTTTTTTTAAGGCGGCTGTAAAAATTAAGATCGCTTTTTTCTATATACTCCATATCTTCGGGCTCGCCCACATACATACTTGCATATATATTTCTGTTTTTAAGATATTTCTCGTAATCAAATCCATAAGGATTTGTCAACTGCATCGGGGCGGTTACCGCTCCGTTAGCCCTGATCCTGTCACCGAATTCCATATTCCGGTAATAGGGGTTCTCTTCTTCTATGCCCTCGGAGACAAAAAGAATCATATATCCGGTTTTTCCGGTAAGCTCCCGAAGCTCGGATAAATCGCTGTCCGGATCTTCTATTATTTTCTCCGGTTTTATCACAACATGGGTTATCCATTCCCTGACATCGGGGTCCGCTACTATGGTGCCCTCGATAACCGTTGAGGCCCAACGGGTTTTATCTTTAAAATTCTTTATATGGTTAGGATTGGAAGTATCAAATCTCCACTGATAGGATGCCAGCCCTAAAACTATAACCGCAGGTATTAAAGTATACCGGACAAGGTCCCTGTGGGCAAAGAAAAGAAATCCGGAAAGCAGAAAAAAAACACTGCAAAGCATCCACATCTTAAGCATAAACTCATGCGGCTGTGGGCCTAAAACATTTGCAATTCCGACCCCCGCGACAAAAGACCAGCATCCCCATTTAATTAAACCAACTAAAAAAGAATCTTTGCGCATCAGTCAGCCTCCCCTGCTCCGTTGCCGGCAGCAGGACTTTTTTCCGTAGTTGTGCTTTCTGTAATTGAAGAATAATAGCCGGCATTAAGTTCAAGATTATTTTCTATTGTATAGGTCGGGACAAAGAGCATATATATTCTCCCGACAACATACGCTCCTATTATCAGGGCAAAGACAAATTTTGAGGTAGCTGATTTCATTTAAAAATGTACTCCTAAAGATACCCGGTGTACCAGTCCCATATCCTGATGGGGAAAAAACGCATAATCCATATCCCAGTTATCATACGGTATTCCAAATCCCAGTGTGAAATCTGTTTTTGTTACAACGCTTAACCCAGCGCGGGCACGAAAATAATCGCTTAACTCAGCTTCTAACCCGCATTTCCACGCAAAACTTGTCTCAGCGCCGGTATATGCCTCCCATGAAAAATTAAATTTGCTCATTTTATGAGCTCCGGCAAGAACATATTGATATGGCAGAGGCGCTTCTTCGTCGGCAACTTTTAACCCTGAGCCCATATTCCTGATAACGATACCGTAGGAACTCCCCCTAAAACCTGTATAATGCCACCCTATATCAAAACCAACACCTCCATCGGTCTGGTCTTTTGTGTAATTATTTATTCCTTTAACGGCAAACTTTTCCGACAATATATTCATTACCGCCCCGAGCCTGTGCCGCTCCGCGACAGGTATTCCGAAACCTATAGAATATTGCGCCATTCTTATATCAAAATCGTCTAACTCCGCTCCCGAACTATCCCGGGCAGTATCTGCCGCGCTCAATAATTTCCATTTAAAACCAAATCCGGCTTTACCTAAGCTTTGCCCGTAAGTAAATGCATTAATAGTTGTATCAAGATAATATAAGACATGGGTAAACTGAAATTCTGTACCGTAAATCTGCGCCAGGCCCGCAGGATTATATGATACCGCATTTAAATCGTTACTTAATCCCGCATAGGCGCCGCCGAGAGCGGCTACTTTCGCAGAGTCCTCTATATTTAGTATCTGCCCCGAAACTGCGCCCGGACTTGCATGTAAAATTCCGGCAGGTGCATAAAATATAACTAATATAAATATTAACTTAACTTTTTTAATCATCTTATTAAGGTTACCTTTCCTTTCTGACTGCCGGCGCTGGTAGCTATATAATAATAATAAAGTCCGGAAGAACAAAATTTGCCGGCATCGTTTTTGCCGTCCCAGGCTATATTTTTCCCGCCGCTGCCGTAACTTCTTACTTTTTCTCCGTTTAAACTGTATATGTTTAATTCCTGTATGTTTTCTGAAGTATCCGCGGGCATTATAAAAAGCGCATTGGTTGTTTCCGGGTTAAACGGATTTGGATAAACTATGCTTTTTTCTTCATCTATCCGCACTACCCCGTCTTTTGCCTGGGTTAATGAAGTCCCTATGTTTATCCTGCCGTGGCCTGTCATATTATCGCGCCCGTAGCTCCCTATATCGTCGCACCCGTATATAATAATATTTTTAATATCCACGGGCCTATAGTATATATTATTTTCTTCCCAATACGAAATTATAAGCGCCGCTTCGCCAGCAACAAAAGGGCAAGCCATTGATGTTCCGGACATCTCACCGTAATTATCTGACCGCAAAGTTGAATATATTCCGCTGCCCGGAGCCATTACGTCCAACTGCGTCCCGTAATTAGAATAAGACTCCCTAACATCGTTCTCATTGGTTGCCCCCACCGCCATAACATTATCATAGGCGGCCGGATAATAAACAAGTTTATTATCATTTCCGGAAGCGGCAACGAGAAAAACCCCTTTTGAATATGCTGAATTGACAGCATTTTCAAGCGCCTGTGAACCCGAAGAGGCGCCAAAACTCATATTTATTATATCCGCTCCGTTATCAGC
>JAQICQ010000184.1 GCA_027858455.1 Elusimicrobiota bacterium
GAAACCGTGCATAAATTACTAAAAACAGAAGAAGATGACGGAAATTTTATATTTTATATTGAGAAACAAAAGGACTAATTAAGATGACAAAAATAAATTTTGACCATCTGGGATATTCACCGATTTTACCCGAAGCAAAAGCTGAGATGGAAAAATTTTTAAACGGTTCCGGCGGTAATCCCCTCAGCAACCATTTTATGGGAGATGAGCCGGGAAATGCGCTAAATAAAGCAAGGCAGCAGGTGGCAGATCTTATAAATGCCGAACCGGGAGAGATAGTATTTACTTCCTGCGGAAGCGAGGCCAATAATCTGGCTTTAAAGGGAACTCTGCTGCATAAAAGTAATAAGGGTAAACATATAATAGCTTCTCCGATTGAGCATCATTCTGTTCTGCATCCGTTAAAGAGTATGGAAAAAGAGGGGTACGAAGTAACATGGCTCGATGTGGATAAAAAGGGTTTTGTTAATCCTGAGCAGATAAAAAAAGAGATGAGGGAAGATACCGTTTTAATTACGGTAACATACGCCTCTTCGGAAATCGGAACGATAGAGCCTGTAGAAAAAATAGGTGCAATTGCTTCTTCCCGGGGAGTACTCTTTCATACTGACGCTGTTGCCGCTGCCGGACGGGTAGAGATAGATGTAGAGAAATCAAATATAGATTTATTGACCATCTCTTCAAATCCGCTTTACGGACCGTCAGGTGCCGGGGGATTATATGTAAGAAAAGGTGTTAAAATAAAACCGATTATAGAGGGCGGTATCCAGGAAGGCGGCCTGCGCGCCGGGACTCATAACCTTCCTGCAATAGCAGGTTTTGGTAAAGCGGCGCAAGTCGCGGCGGAGAAATTAAGCGAAAGAAAAGAAAAGTTAAAGAGTATAAGCGGAAAGATTATAGCGGGTGTATTAAAAGATATACCTCATACTATACTTACCGGCGACAGGGATATGCGATTGCCCGGACATGCAAGTTTTTGCGTAAAATATATAGAAGGGGAATCTATGAATTTAAATCTTAATATGGCCGGGATAGCTTCCACCAGCGGTTCTACCTGTTCGTCTGCGGCCCTTAAAGTTTCCAATGTCCTTAAGGCGATAGGGGTTGATGCGGTAGCCGCTCAGGGATCGATAGTTTTTGTTGCGGGCACAGATAACTCCCCGGATGATGCGGACTATCTTGTTGAAAATCTTGTTACTGTCGCTAAAAAGTTACGCAAGATGTCGCCTGTCTATCCGTATGGAGAATAAATATGGGCAAGAGATTCTCTGCAAAAAAATACCGCAAACTTGAATCTTCAAGCCGGTTTAAGATAACACCGCCGGATGAGATTCTATCTCTTTTAAATTTAAATGGAGATGAGAATATAGCAGATCTTGGATGCGGCACGGGCGTTTTCACTCTAAAACTCGCTAAAGCTGTGACCGGCAAAGTTTACGGTATAGATATAAGCAGAGCTCTTTTAAACAGAGCGCGTCAAAAAAGAAACAGGGCCAACATAAACTACATCCAATCCCCTATAGAAAAGATACAACAAAAAATAAAAGTTAATTTAGTCTTTCTTTCAATGGTATTTCACGAAGTAAAACGGGAGGCTATATTTAAAACAATCCAAAACATTACAGCCCCTTCTTTTAAAATCGCAATCGTTGAATGGGGAAAACCTAAGCGAAAAAAAACAGATTTATCGTCCGGACCGCCTTATAAAGACAGGATTTCGTCACAAAAATTAAAAGAAGAATTAAAAAAACATAAATTTAAATTAGAGAGGTTTAAAGAATTAAATAAAGATGCGTATTTTATATCGGCCGTTTGGAATAAAAAAGATGAAATATGAATTGGAGCTGTCCTTATCTTACAGACAGCAGATGCAGACGAATTAATGGGAAATGCCGGATAGGTTCAAAGGGCTGTGTATTAGAAGATAAAATTAAAAGAGCAGGCCATGAGAAGCAGAAAAAAACAAATCCGTCAAAGAAAAAAATTGAGAGAAAAACATTTGAGAGAAAAACATTTGAGAGAAAAAAATTCGAGAGAAAATAGGATAGATGAGAAATAAAATAGTTCTGATATCAGCGCCGGTTTTGGTTTTAGCTGTGTTTATCTTTTCGGTAGTTTCATTTAACAGCCGCCGTATTTATAAAAACACAGAATTTCTTATGGATACTTATGTCACGATTCAGGCCGTCGGTAAAAAAGCTGTAGTTTTAAAAGCTACCAAGAAAGCATTTAAAAGAATGTCCGAAGTTGACGAGAAATTCAATATGCTTAAATCTCAAAGCCCTATATATGCTTTTAATAAAAAGTCAATTCCCTTAACCGACCCGGAAATTATCAGACTTATTAAAACTGCGTTAGAGGTAAGCAATAAGACCGGAGGGGCGTTTGATGTAACTATAAAACCACTGATTGAATTGTGGGGGTTTTACAGTTCAAATCCGCCTGTTCCCGGAAAAAGAATTCCCGGAAAAAAAATTCCCGGAAAAAAAGATATATCAGAAATATTAAAGAGGGTAAACTACCGAAGGCTGGTTATAAAGAACGGGAC
>JAQICQ010000048.1 GCA_027858455.1 Elusimicrobiota bacterium
TTCCCGCATCAATTACCATGACCGCCGCGTCGGTGGCCATTAAAACCCGATAGGTGTCTTCAGAAAAATCTCGGTAACCGGGGGTATCGAGCAAATTAAGTTTGTAGCCGTCATATTCAAACTGTAGAACCGTAGAAGAGACCGATATTCCCCTCTTTTTTTCCAGTTCCATTCAATCCGAAACAGTAGCCCTCTGCCTTTTTTTGGCAGTAACCTATCCGGCCAAATGAAGAGCCCCCCCCCCCCCCGTAGAGAGGGAATTTTTCCGACAAAGTAGTCTTGCCGGCATCCGGATGCAATATTATAGCAAAGGTGCGCCGGCGGGAAGCTTCCTTCCTCAGCTCAGTTTTATTTAGTTCTTTACCTGTATTACTCATTATTATATCTATCTTAATTCTGCCTACCTCCCCGCCAGGGGACCGGCTTCTTATAATATCTCTGAAAATTTTTTGATTTTACATTTTTGAAAAATTGGCCGCTGCGGATGGTACTGCTATATTACCTATGCAGAAGAAAAAATCGAAACCGTCGATCAGTCAAAATAGTTTTTCATCTGCTTGACAATAGCGCCCAGGCCGTTTGCCCGGACCGGGGAAAGGTGAGACTGCAGCCCCGTCTCCTCAATAAAATAAAGATCAGCGTTCTTAATTTCATCGGGGGTCTGATTGTCCATTATTCTAAGCAAAAGTGACAATATTCCTTTAGTTATCAAAGCTTCACTGTCAGCAAAAAAACGGACTTTATTATTTTTTCGTTCTGCCTCCAGCCATACCTTTGACTGGCAGCCGCCTATGAGGTTATCGTCATTTTTTAAACTACTGTCTATCGGTTTCAGTTGCCGGCCGGCGCTTATCAGGTAGTCATACTTATCCATCCAATCTTCAAATTCAATCATCTCCCGGATAATTCTGTCCTGGATCTCATTTATAGTCATATTATCCTGCCTGCAGCACATGCCGCGCTTTCTCTATCCCCTCTATAAGAGTATCAACTTCTTTTTTAGTATTGTAGAGGGCAAAACTTACCCTCACGGTGCCGGATATGCCGTAGTATTCCATCAGGGGCTCAGCACAGAGCTTACCGGTGCGCACGGCTATCCCCAGCTTATCCAGCACCGTCCCCAAGTCATGGTGGTGGACTCCCTTTAAATTAAAAGATATCACCCCGCACCTTTCTTTGCTGCTGCCGTATATTCTAATTCCCTCAACTTCCTGCAGCTTTTTTAAAGCGTACTCCGTCAAACTTTTTTCATAGGCTGCAATCTTTTCAATACCAATCTTGTTTAAATACTCTATTGCGCTTTCAAGTCCCAGCGCTCCAGCGATATTACCCGTTCCGGCCTCAAACTTCAGCGGGGTTTCCTCGTAGGAAGTGCTCTCAAAACTTACCGATGTTATCATCCCTCCCCCGCTCTGATACGGCTCCATGGCATCGAGCCATCTCTTCTTTCCGTACAGGACACCTATGCCGGTGCCGGCATATACCTTATGTCCTGAAAAAGCAAAAAAATCACAGTCAAGGTTTCGGACATCTACCGGCAGATGCTGGGGAGCCTGGGCTCCGTCAACGAGTACCGGGATGTCGTTTTCGTGGGCAATCCGGCTTATTTCCCTGACCGGATTTACCGTGCCCAGCACGCTGGAAACATAAGTGAAGGCTACAAGTTTTGTCTTTTTAGTTATAAGTTCTTTAAATTCATCTATCTTTAAATTGCCCCCGTCGTCAATTGGAATGACCTTGAGCTCAGCTCCTTTCTCACCGCAGAGCCTCTGCCAGGGAACGATATTTGAATGGTGCTCCATCAGGGTAGTTAATATCCTGTCTCCTTCCTTTACAAAAGCCCGGCCGAAAGATGAGGCCGCCAAATTTATGGACTCCGTTGTGCCGCCTGTAAAAATTATCTCATCGGGGCGGGCGGCGTTTATGAACTTTCTTACACTTTCCCTGGCTCCCTCGTAGGCAATACTGGCCTCTGTGCTTAAATAGTGAGACCCCCTGTGAACGTTGCTGTTTATTGTAGAGTAAAAATCGACTAACCTGTCCATCACCGATAAAGGTTTATGCGTGGTCGCTGCGTTGTCCAGATAGATTAGATCCTTTCCATAAACCTTCTGGTTTAAGGCGGGAAAATCCGATCTCACTGCTTTTATATCAATCATATCCGCACTCATCACTTTTTGTAATAGTGCGCCAAGGAGAACCGGTCCTTATCATCAGAAAAAACCTTAACCGTTTCCAGTCCGGCGTGTTCGGCCATCTCATATATATCTTCCCGGGAGAACTTGTGTGAATTTTCAGTATGTATTCGTTCCCCCTTTTGAATCAATATCTTCTCCTCAAAATGGGGCGAGCTTACCTCCATATCTTTTTCTGCTTCCAGGTACATCTCTATCCTGGCTTCCTTCTCGTTGTAAAAAGCTATATGGCGAAAAGATGCAGGATTAAAATCAGTGCCTATAATAGAGTTGATAACATTTAAGATATTGCAATTGAACTCGGCAGTGACATTTTGCGAATCGTTGTAGGCCATTTCCAGGACAGCTTTGCTTTTGATCATATCCAGCCCCACAAAGAGCATATCCCCGGACTTCATGAAATCGCCCAGTTCGGAAATAAAACTCTGCGCTTTTTTTCTGGAAAAGTTACCCAGAGTACTGCCGAAGAAACATATTATTCTCGTTCCGCCATCGGGAATAACATTCAGCTGTTTAACAAAATCAGCTACCAGGGCGTGAATATTTAAGCCCTCAAAACTGTCCAACAACTTGCCGGCGGACTCCTTAATCGCCGCATAGCTAATATCTACCGGTATATAGCGGAGGCTTTCCATAGAACCCTGAGGCGCGGCCTCCAGCAGTATGGATATCTTTGAGTAATCTCCGCTTCCTATCTCCACAATGTCGGCATCTTTAAGTTTCTCCCGGTTTTCAGCTGCCGCAGCCCTGATTAATTCTTTTTCCGTCCTGGTAAGATAATATTCGGAGAGCCGGGTTATATTTTCAAAGAGTTTTGAACCCCGGTCGTCGTAAAAAAAGATACTGGAAATGGTTTTCTCCTTTTTTTGGAGGCCGTCCAGAATTGAGCCTACATACTCGTTCTGCCCCTTTTCTTTTAAACAGTTCTCTATTGTCAGACAGCTGTCCGATATTTCGGGTTTTTCCGAAAAATTATCCACCAGATTATTTCTCCTCCGTCCTGGGCTTTACCCCCGCTACATCCCCGGGTACACCGGTTCCATAACGGTTGGCGCTGTCCGAACTCCACTGGTACCATCCCCCGTCAAAGACAGATATGTCGGTCCACCCCATTAACCAGGCGTTAAAAAAAGCCTCGCTGGCGCGCCATCCCGTGCCGCAGTAAAAAGAATTATGTTTATTTGGAGTTATTCCCGCCTCTTTCCACATCTTCTCAATTTTATGGTATTCCCGGGTAGTGTGGTCCAGGTTCCTGTAATTTTCCATGTGGTAGGCGTCGCTACCGCAGTTGCCGAATACCGCTCCGGGTATGCGCCCCTTTTTTTCTATGTAATTGTAGCCGCTGACCTGGCCTATAAACTCGCTCCAGCTGCGGACGCTTACCAGGTTCTTGTCGGCGGCTTTTAAAATCTCTTTTGCTTCTTCAATATCGACGACAAGCTCCGAGTGGGCGGGAATACGGCCGCCGAAATCATTGACAGGAACCGGAGCAGTCTCCCGGGTTGTCAGCTTGTAACTGCTGTCTACCCACGCCTGCAGCCCCCCGTTAAGTATTTTTACGTCTGTGACCCCGGCGTAGAGCATTATAAAAGCGCAGCGCATTGCTCCCAGGTGTCCGGCGCTGCTGCCGGGAAAAGGATCGCTGTTGTCCGGAAAATCAAACCTGCCGTAAAGAATAACAGTAGTGTCCCGGTCTATTCCCAGGTTCCGGAGGGCTTCTTTAAGTTCGCCGGGAGTCCTGCAATTCCAGGTCTCGGGCGTTTCCAGAAGGTTGGTATCAACCTCTATTGCCCCCGGGATATGGCCCTGCTCATAGGCGTTTCTGTTTTGATAGTGCGCGTGGCATATAACATACCTGTCGTTGTCATATTCGGCGGCGGCGCCGGTATCTATGAGCTCTTTAAGCCAGCGGGGAGGCACCAGCTGCCTGTAGCCGGACAATCTCTCCATGGGCAGCTCCTTATTTGTGGTCCACTCTTTAGTAAAGAAAGAATAGATCTTAACGTCCGGATATCCGGCTTTTATAAACTGGCGCGCCACTTTTTTTGCTTCGCCGTTTTCTTCCCCGTATACTATCACCGGCCGGGCGGGAGATACTCCTTTTGATTGGATAATTTCAATCCAGTCGATATAGTTTATCCACTTGGCAGGGAGGCTCCTGGCCCCTTTGATATGCCCTCCCCTGGGTTCATCGTTGAATTTCCATCCGTTGTAGGCGTCCGCAGTGCGCACGTCAATTATCTGGACCTCCGGACGGGAGATTTGCTCCAAAAGTTCTTCTGTAGTAAGAGTCTTTATCTTTCTGTTTTTACTTTTCATGTTTTATTCTATACTCTGCCTTACCTTCCTAAAGTTATTTTATGTTATCTTTTAGCTATTGCCCGGTCAAGTAAAAAATTTATTTTTTACAAATCCGTTAAATATAGTATAATATTTTAAAGAAACTAAAAAAAGGAAGCTACTTATGGAAAAAACACCGGATTTCAAAGGACTTAAGGCAGTATACGTAAACTGTACGCTTAAAAGATCTCCCCGGGTAAGCCACACCCGCGGTCTTATAGACGTGTCGCTGAATATAATGAAAAGCGAAGGAGTGGATACCGACATAATCCGTTTTGAGGATTACAACGTTGCCCCGGGAGTATACCCCGACATGACGGATTACGGCTGGGATAAAGACGAGTGGCCAAAACTTTTTAAAAAAATAATTGACGCTGATATATTAATTATAGGAACGCCCATATGGCTGGGCGAACAATCTTCTGTTGCCCGCAAACTCATCGAACGCCTCTACAGCATGAGCGGCAAAATGAACCAGAAAGGCCAATACATCTATTACGGCAAAGCTGGAGGCTGCATTATAACCGGCAATGAGGACGGTGCCAAGCACTGCGCCATGGGTCTCCTCTACTCACTTCAGCACCTGGGCTATTCCATCCCGCCGCAGAGCGACTGCGGGTGGCTGGGTGCGATAGGGCCGGGGCCGAGTTATCTTGATGAGGGTTCCGGAGGCCGGGAAAACGATTTTACCAACAGAAACACCACATTTATGACCTATAACCTTCTGCATCTGGCTCATATGCTGAAAAACCAGGGCGGTTATCCCTCTTACGGCAACTCACGGAAAGAGTGGGACAGCGGCACAAGGTGGAATTTTGAAAACCCCGAATACAGGTAAGATAAATACGGTATAAATTACAGGAGTTATGTTGCGCAAGCAGCCTCAATAATTTATTTTATTTCCCTTTGTGATAATAGTCACCGCATAAAATATTTTAATTTACTATAATTAAAAAAAATAAACTTATTTTTAAAGATCTGAACGAAAAAACATTAATATAACACTTAAAAATATTTACTTTTTTCGTTTTTTAACCCTCTCTCTCTCTCTCTCTCTTTCTTTAAATTGACATCCTTCTTGGTGGATTCTTTGAAATTTTAATTGAAAAGACGGTCAAAAGTAGTGGGCTCTTTTTCGAACAGAATTCCCCAACAGAGAATCATGTATCAAATATGCCTGCTACCTTTTGATGGAAATTGACGAAGACTGGCAGACCGGAAGAAGTATATTTAGGTATGTCAGACACTAGAAAATCGGTTCTTTATGAAAAGACAGAAATTCACCTTAAGATGCTTAATTGCTGTCCAAAGAATGGGGGAAAGCTCACTGGATTGACTCGGGGGCGTCAAGTTTTATAATGTCTTATAAATATTTCTCATAAAGCATAAAGTGTTTTCCCGGGCTATAGTAATCTTTTACTGCAATATTACCATTTACTTTAACCATTTTTTCTTTCTTATAACTAATATTGATATATCCCATTCTTTCAAATAATTTTGATGAGCTAATATTTTTTGGGTCAATAGTTACTTCTATTCTTTTACATCCTCTCTCGCTAAGTTTGTTTTCCGCATGTTCTAAAAGATCCCCTCCAATTCCTTTCCCTTGCATTGAATTACTTATACCAATCTGCCAAAGAAAATATGTGCTTTCATGAACTTGAGATATAAACCCCATCAAAAAACCTATAATCTCACTTTCCTGTTCCACAATAAAACAAGTATCGTTAAAGTAACGTAAGATTATCTTATACAAATGTTCGGCATAATTTTCTAACGGTTTGCAGTGCGAGACAAACTTATACACTTTTAGAAACTCCTTTTCGTTTACATTTCGGATAGTCATTTTCATTTTCTCGACCTCTCTACTTGAAATATCTTTGATTCTATCTGTTTTTTTGTCCCTATATCACTTCTATGATAAAAATCACCTTCAATCAATGAAATTGCTTGTTCTACTTTTTCACCGGCGTCAAAGACGGTATCGTCTTTTGCGATAAAAGCAATACCTCTCTCAGACCCGACGTTTAATCTCCCCCGGTCATCAATACCACAACTATAATATACGTTAACTCCTTCTGCTTTTATTCTCCATTCTTCAAAAGAAATTTCGAGAACCTCATACAATTTTTTAGGATAACTCCTGGGCACTATGTATTTGCACACCGTTGCTTTATCTTCAAACTGCAGAGATACTTCTTCTCCATTCAACAACCTATAAATAACTTCTAAAATGTTGTTCTTTAAAACAGTTAAAGTATTAATCCACTCCGGGTCTCCCGGTCTGAAGTTGTACTCGATTAATTTTATGCCATCTTTTGTTATCATAAACTGCCCATATAAAAAACCCCGGCATGCTTTTCCTGTTTCTGAATGAAACGCATCCAACGTTTTTCCTATAATGTCAACTGCATCATCATAATCTTTTTGTGTCATAAATGGCAATAAATAACCACCATCAAAATAGGAGCCCATACTCGCAGTATTAGGCCCCTTGTCATCAGGTAATAGTTTCTTGAAATCCTGCACAGCGGGAGTAGGTATTATACGATTGCCATTAACAAAACATTGGATCGTAAATTCCTCGCCTACCAGTTTCTCCTCTACGAGTAGTTTAGAATCTCCCCTTTTACTAAAAATCTGACGAATGTAGCCGATTACATCTTCTTTGGTTTTTAATTGATCCCCAAAAACTTTAACGCCTAATCCTTCCGTAAGCCCAACCGGTTTAACTGCAACATTCCAATTTAAATCTTTCGCATATTGAACAGCCTTATCTATGTTCTTGTTAAAAAACTGAAATCGGGGGAGCGCATCTATTTCATACTTCTTCATCAGCTCTCTCGTAAATGCTTTGTCTGTTTCCAATTGCGCTGCCTGTTTAGTTGGCCCAAATACCTTTATGTTTTCTTTTTCTAATGCATCCGCCAAACCAAATGAAAGAGGCTCTGCTGTCGTTACAATCACCAAATCAATCTTCTGTTTTTTTCCATAGCCTACGATATCATCAATCGCACCGAAGTCTCCAATTCTATATCCGTCCACTGATGAAGCAATAGCTGGATTTTTTATACTCATATAGGCAAATATCTTGATATTTAAATTCTTAGTTTTAAGGTTCTCAATCGTTATTTGTCCTTTTGCCCAACTGCCAACCAGAAGTATTCTTTTAAACGAATATTGATAACCTTGCTTATTCTCAGCAATCATTCTATCATTTGCCCCTGTTATTGTTTCTTCTTTTAATTCTTTCAGTATCCTTGGGCGTGAGAGTACTTCTTTTATCAGAATATGACAGAAGTTTTGCAATATTCGCGGATTTAGATTCTTTAGCACCGTCAATGTTTAGTTGCAAATTACATTCTTGACAGTTTCTATCACAAAAATACTCCTGATAAGAATCAGGCTCCTTATAATTAGTAATAACTCCTTCATAGTTTCGTAAAACTACTTTGTTGGTCCCCCATGACACTATATAATTAGGAGTAAGCGGAATCTTGCCTCCTCCATTTGGAGCATCAACCACATATCGTGGAATAGCAAATCCACTGGTATGACCGATAAGATTTTCCATTATTTCTATTCCTTTGCCAATTGGGGTTCGGAAATGAGATAATCCTTCCGATAGATCACATTGATACATATAATAGGGGTTAATTCTGTTTTGCGCGAGCTTATGCAGTAATGACTTCATGATACGCGGACAATCATTAATCCCTGCAAGTAAAACAGATTGATTGCCGAGTGGAATTCCGGTATCAGCCAATTTTTTTATGGATTCTTTTGCCGGAACTGTTAATTCTTGCGGGTGATTAAACTGCATGTTAATCCATATTGGCTGATGTTTTTTTAACATCTTTACCAGATTATCAGTTATTCTATATGGAAGAGTCGCCGGAACCCGTGTACCTATTCTTATTACTTCAACATGAGGGATTTTTTGCAGTTCCGTGAGTATCCAATCAAGATAATCATCAGAAAGCATAAACGGGTCACCACCTGATAATAAAACATCCCTCACAACCGGGGTGTCTTTTATGTATTTGATCCCTTTCATAATCTCTGACTTAGAAGGAATGGAATCAACATCACCCACTTTTCGTTTCCGAGTGCAATGCCGACAATACATTGCGCAGACGTTGCTGACGAGAAACAATACTCTATCCGGATATCGATGGGTTATTCCCGGTACAGGACTATCCATGTCTTCGGCTAATGGATCTTTTATATCACATTTGGTTATAATGGTCTCTCGTGAATCCGGAAAAGATTGCTTAAAAATAGGATCTTTCTTGTAATTATCAATATCAATCAAAGACAGATAGTAAGGAGTTATAGACATGGGGAACTTTGCAATGGTCTTTTTAAGTTGCCTCCTTTCTTTTTTTTCGAATTTAATACCGGTTAATTCTTCAAATATATCAATATCTTTTATAGTATGTTTTAATTGCCATCTGTAATCTTTCCAGTCTGAAAGATTTGCTTGCCCATCGCTTTTTTTAGTAATTGCTTTTTGTTTTTCTTTAATGAGTTTCATGTATTTAATATCCCTATATCTCAAAGTCGAAAGATCTTCCTTCACTGTTCTTTCTTCATGAGTTAATTTTTCCTTATTTCCTTCCAATAACGCTTCTTCTTTCAATAATTCTTCTTCAGTTTTTATATTTTCAATTGTAAAATATTTTTCGGGTACTCCCTTTTTAAAAAATACTTCGCCTTTATCTGGATTATAATTCCATTCCTCTTCAGGAACCTTTTTAATAAATTTTGGCACTAGATCCTGTAGCGTATCCGGAGTTTCACCTTCATTTGTTCCATAATATTTTGTCAAAGTTTTCATCAGAAATTCAGAGGAGCTTGACGGTATGGGGGTTATTGATTAACGCACGAAAATAGGTCTTTTCGTGGTCTGTATATTTTTACTCTATCCCCTATTCTATTTAAGATATTTTTTAAGATCTCTATAAAAATTTTCATGTCCTCCAATAGATATAAATATAATTTCCTTTTTCTTATTATTTACTTGATAAGCTAATAGATTTTGTTGCCCCATTACTCTAAATTTAAATACTTTTATATCTTTACGATCGCCACTTTTTTCTTTTCCAAGTTGAGGATTATTGGCAATTTTATCTTCAGCATTATTTATTTCTTTTCTAAAAACTTCAGGAAATTTTTTCTTTACCCTGTTATATTTTGGATATGCTTTTTGTTTATAATTCAAAA
>JAQICQ010000087.1 GCA_027858455.1 Elusimicrobiota bacterium
TTTAAACATAATACCATCACCATCAGCGACAGTCCAACTATGCACACCGGACTCGCCTGTAGTCAAAGTATAATCCCCGGGTAAAACTGCCGCGCCGTCATCACTTGTAAAATGAACCTGCTCTCTATAGGCAGAAGCTACGGCAACATTATTTTCATCCCAGGCAGTTCCTGTTATATCATAACTTACTCCCGCTACCGGGTCTCCGGCGGCAGAGATAGACATCTTAAAAACTGTGGGACGCGCGGTAAAACTAAACGATTTCTGATTATAAGCGGCTGTACCTTCTTCGGCGTTAGCGCCGTCAACAGCATGTACCGTTACTATATAACTCTCACCTGCTTCCCAGCAATTAGTGGGTATATTTACAGAAAATGTCCAGTAGCTTGATGCGGCGCCTATATTTTGATCGTTGAAGTATGCGCTGCCTCCGGTCTCTGTCCAGGTTGACACCGAATCATTCCAGTGATAATCTCCAGCTCCCACTCTTTCTATATCCACTCTTATTTTATTAACAATAAAATTATCCGAAGAAGTACCTTTAATATCCGGCAGATTATCATAGCTCCATCCTTCGGCCGGAAGAGTCACAGTGGTCTTGGGCGCTTCAAAATCCGCGCTGAATGATACAGTAGCAAAACTTGTTTCATAATTGCCCGCCCTATCCAATCCACGGCTGTTAGCCGTATAGTTCTCTCCCGAACTCCATGTAGGCCCTGTAAGCCACCATGCGGTAGCATCAGCAGAAAGAGTAGCTCCGACCCAGGCATTCGTTGCAGAAATAAGTTCCCATGAGTTTCCGTCCCAATAATTTGAGTTGGAATCTTGTTTAACTCTTGTATAGAGATTCTCTAATATTCCCGCGGAAGTATCGCTTCCTGTCCCTTCAAGTTGACCCGAAGATGAGATATAGCCATTGTCTGCCGGATATATTACGGCGCTTTGTGGAGCTTCGGTATCATAGACAAATGTAACTGTGGTAAAGACCTGTTCAAAATTGCCGGCCTCGTCTTTTGCCCTGGAAGTTACCCCATATGAAGAATTCTCTATCCAGAAAGCCGCAACGATACTATCATATACCCAGGGATTCTGTCCGGGCGCATATCTGAAAATGGCATCACTCTGCCATCCCGTGTCATTCCAGTATTCACCGGTATCCCTTCTCCATATTTTTACGTAGACCGGGTCTATATCGTTAAGCTGAATATCATCATCAGAAGTTCCTTCAATTGAAGAAAACTGAGAATTAATATGTTCACCGTCGGTTAATGTGGTTACTTTAGAATCGGGATAATTATCCTGGGCATCGTCATTATCATATGTGAATGTTATAGTATCCGCATAAGCTATGTAATTGCCGGCTTTATCATATACTCTTATTCTTGCCCTGTAATCTTTTTGATCGGTCCATGTAGGAGTATCATCACCCACCGAGTATGGATAACCCCATGTCCCCGAAGCGCCGTCCACCTGGTAGGGAGTATATTCAACTGTTCTCCAGTTATCGTTTTCACCTACAACCCATCCGTCATTCCCGGCACCCGGTCCTCCGTCCCAGGTATATCCCGAAGTATTAAAAATATTTATCTTTACAGAATCTATTTCTCTGTCCGGCTTTATAGTATTTAAATCCGCCGCCGTGCCGTTAATAGAATTCACGGTTTTAAGTATATCGCCGTCAACGGGAGAAACTATCTTTGCTGACGGCTCCTGGATATCATAGTAAAAATGGCAATCTTCATTAGTGTCTCCCGTGATATCTCCGACTGCAACGGTAGTAACATTTCCCGCATCGTCGGTTGCTTTTACCCACAACATATATTCGTCCCCATCTTCCCAGTTAGCCGTAGATGTATCAAGAGACCAGTTTGCTCCTCCCGGACATTCATTCCAATCCTGAGTTCCCTGCCAGTCTCCCCCGTTATTTCCGTCTCTGTCCCAGTAAACCCCGTCAGTTACGTTCTTTACTACTGCCTCTACTTTTGTTATTGCCGAGACACCATTGTAATCTCCGGCGTCTCCGGTAATGGAATTAAGCGCGCTTTGATAGCTCTCGTTAACGGGCGCTGATACCGTTGCCGTAGGATTGCTGGTATCATAAGTAAATTTGGTATTCGCGGCAATTTGGTCATTATTCGCCGGATTAGACAGATCATACGCTATCGCATCTATATTATATTCCGTCCCGTCTTTCCAGTTTACCACCCCATCCGTATCATAGCTCCAGCTACCCACTGTCGGGTATCTGTCCACCCATGCATCATTTGTCGTCCACGACGATCCTGTCCAATTATAACTCCCCGAAGATATTTGAAGCGCTACATAGTCCACATCCGCGGAGTTCGTCCCCGGATCGTTACAACCCCCGGTTATATTCGGCGCCGCGCTTAACCTATCATCCCAACCCGGCTCACTTATAGATGTAGTGGGATCCGCTTTATCTACGGTAAAGGTCAAACTTCCCAAAACTGTCTGCGTTCCGTACAGATTGTCAAACGACCGGCTCTGGATTGTATATTGATAATCATCCTGCCAGTCCGTTACCGTGTTATCATCGTTCGCCCAATTTGCCGTATATACGTCCGCAGTACTTAAAACCGTAAGCCAGGATGTAGATGTTACTGTCCAATTCACTCCGTTCCACCAGTTTCCGTTTAATCTCTCCACGTTTATCTGGGCCCCTGTAAGCGTCGCCGAGGTATGCTGGACAGCCGCCGTCCCCTCTATCAGGGAAACATTCGACCAGTACGTAATTGACGGATTAGGCTGAGTCATATCCGAGAATGGTTTATCAACGATTCTTATATCCTGCTGAAAACCTTCTATGCCTCCATCGTAAGCTCTGATATCGGCAAGCCCGGTAGAATTAAATACTACATAGGTAGATGCAGTCAAGTTAAAAGTATGGTCTCCTTCGTCATCACCGGCGCCTTCGGTAGTAAACTTATAATTAGTCGGAGCAAACGTATAGTCCTGCAATCCCGAGGCGTCAAAATATACAGTGCCTGAATAATCGGTTTTAGTATTGCCGAATGTATCTACCGCCTCAACGGTAAATCCCGATTTATAATCAACCGACCGGGGAGAAGCGACGCCGCTTACATTAAATCCCGCAAGGGCGGCGGCATTTACCGTTATCTGGGCTGACGGTTTCGTCCCGGTTATTGAAGGAGTAGAAATATCGGTTGCCGTAAAACTCTGATTCCCGGTTATTTTGAACTCAACTCCATTTGCTCCGGAAAACACTTTTACTCCGGCTTCCGCATCGCCGAAATACCATTGCGTTGGAATTATTACCACATTGGGGTCAGTACTTGACGAAAATGCAGCAGTGCCTCTGTAAACCGTAGAAATGTTTCCATAGGGGTCTTTTGCCACTATTCTGAAATTCTCCTGAACTCCTGCTACAACTTCAACTGATGCATCCTTATTGGTTAAATTCACTACATAGACATCAAGCGATGAAGCATAAGCAGAAACTACTGTTATATTTGTCTGGCTTCCACTTATTGAAGGTGCAGCAATATCTTCCACAGTCACTGAATGTCCGCTGCCGGACGGTGCTTCTAATATTACCTGACCGGCATAAGTGTGAATTCCATCATATGTAGCAAGGAAGTCATCCGGGTTGATTGTAAATGCATCATCAATCAAGGAAGAACTAAAAGATAGACCGCTATCCGCTGCATAATTAAGGTTTCTGTTGCCGTATGCGTCTATTGCTTCAACCGTTATATCGTTTGACTGCCCGGCGGTAACTGCTGTATTCATCGTTACTGTTAAATCCGTAACGCTGTCGGCAACTACGCCAATTTGCGTCTGAGAGCCCCATCTAGTGCTCACCGTATCTTCCGCCTTTACAGACTGTATCCCCGAAGTCCTTAAAACACAGGTCGCGTTAAATACCTGATACGCTTCATCTCCGGCGATAAAATCATGATATGTCGGCAATGACGCATTTCCGAATGTGGCCTGAGTGTCAGTTGAAGTAAATTTCACGGTTCCCGTATAAAGATTCGTTCCCGACGAACATCTGTTGCCATAAACGTCAACCGCCTCAACCGTAACGGTCGCTTTGCTCCCGCCGAATCCCGCTGTCCAGGGGCCCGTATCCATTGCAACCGTGAATGAATCATACAAAGCCGGTTTGCAGACAATACCGGCATAATCCGATTCCGTTCCGCTTTCCGCTATATCCCAAACTCTCAAATACCACGTCCCCGACGGATTGCCGGCTCCGATATTAGCCGTCTTAAAACACATCGTTGAAGTAAATTCGCGGACACCTTCATCATTGCCCGTTCCCGAAGTAAATGTATAATCGCCAGGAAATGTCGCCTCAGAATCATCAGAAGTAAAACTTACTGTTCCCGCGTAGTCATCCTTTATATTACCTATTCCTCCCGCGCCGTCGCCGAAATCATCTCTTGCCTCAATCGTTAAAGTATTTTTATCGCCCGCAGCAACCTCTTTCCATGTCTCCTGAAAAGAAAAATGGTCTATGTCCGCCGACCTGACATTCACATAACATCTTGTTTCTATTGATGTAGCGTAAGTTGTGTCGTCATAAATTCTCAAATAAATATCTCCGTCTGCCGTCGGATAGGGGCCTGTATTTGTAGAATAAAATTTTGTCGCCTCGCTTGAAACAGCCGCGGAGAAATTATGAACACCGTTATCACCGGCGTCAAAAGTATAATTATCCGGCTCTTTTCCGGCAGTACTCGCGGGGCCTAAAATCTCAAATTTCAACAGACCTTTATAACCCGCCGCCGTCACTCCCTCAGCCCCGTTGAAAGCCGTAACTTGAATACCGAGCGCAACCCCGGCGGTGACGGTAGATAATGTAACATCCGATAAATCCGTTTCCACCTTGAATGTGTCCGCGGGCGCGACAAACCTGAACTCATTTTCATTCACGCCAGTCACAATATTAGTTTCGTTGTTGCCCGCCTTATCAATTCCGTAAGAAGTAACGGTATAATATTTTTCATTTTCCCAGGCGTTTGTCGGATAATTTATTGTGTAAGACCAATCCGGCCAGGCGGTGTCTTCTACAGCGTCAAGCCAGTAAGGATTCGTTACAATCCATGTTGAGCCGTCCCAGCAATAGCTATCGACGTTTCTTTTTATCATTACTTTAACTTTGTCAATTTCATTTTCATCGGAGACAATACCCGTTATTTTCGCCATAGCGTCATAATCGGATCCGTCTGCCGGCTTTGTGACGGTTGACTTCGGCGCGGTAAAATCCCCTATAAATGAAACGGTTGAATAAATGATCTGCCAGTTTTGGGCTTTGTCCTTGCACTTCGCATAGGCCTCATAATCAGTGGTTTCCCACGAAGGCCCGCCCGTCAGATACCATGATGTGGCGCCGGGCGAAAGCCATGTTTCGGAGTTCCACACTTCTGTTGCCGTCCACGATGAATCGCTGACCCTCCAGTATTTGCTGTCCGTTCTTTTTAATTTGACGTAAACATTGCCGGTTTTTCCCGGCCAGGAGTCCTTTGCCGTGCCTTCTATTTTACCTGACGCGGAAATATAGCCGTTGTTCACGGGATAGGTTATAATTGATGTAGCCACCAGCAAATCATAAATAACCGTTGATGTTTCTAAAACATTTTCATAGTTCGTCGCTTCGTCCTTGGCTTTCGGTATGAACTGAAATTTGCGGTTTTCCGTCCAGAAAGAAGAGTCCGACGGAATGGATCTTGTCCACTTATCCCACACTCCCCCATCCTGTGAAGCATTGAGCCAAACTTCGCCGGTCTGCCATTCTGTACCCGTCCAATAATTTGTAACTGTTTCCGTAAGGCGTTGGATTATTTTTATATACACCCAGTTTAATTTGACATTATCTGACGCCGTTCCCTTAATCGTATCGGTTGTATAATTGACATGGTTGCCGTCCGCAATATATGTTACGACCGAATCCGGAGGCGTGACATCCCAGTAAAAAGTTACGGTGCTGACATCCACCTCTTTATTGGCCGCCTTATCCCAGGATTTCGCTATCAGGCGGTACTGGCGGCCTGTCGTAAAACTTGGGAAAGTATCCCCCGCCCCGCCGACATACGACCATGTTCCCGAAGACGCGGTGCCGCCGTATGCCGAATAAGTGGTAGGCCTGAATTCCGCGTCAGCGGGGGCCGCGCCGCCCGTATCCCACGCTGAACCATTCCAGTAGTTACTTTCATTCTTGTCAAAGATGTGTATTTTCACATAATCAATACGCCCTATGCTGTCAGCCGGATCAAGTTGGCCGTTGAGGTCAAGAGCCGTGCCGGTAATTTCGGTGAGCGTATCAATATAATCTCCCGGAACCACATTATCTATTTTGCTCTCGGGCTTCAGTCTGTCAAAATAAAAATTAACCGCAACGCCTCCGTCGCCCTGCTCTTCATTATAAAAACCGTTTTCGTCAAGGGCCTGGTCAACCGCCTTGCTCCGCAGTTCATATAAATTGTTGTTTGTCCAGTATGCGGTTGAGTGAGGCATACTATAACTCCATGGAGATTCGGTTTCCCCTCCGACGGAATTCCATACAGGGCTTCCGGAAACCTCCCAAGCGTTTGTCCCCATATTCCACCATTTGCCCGTGTTTGTATTATTTATATATAAATCTGTCTTTTTTATCAGGCCCGGAGCCGAATCTTCGGCTGTTCCCTGGATGGTAAGCAGTTCGCTTTTGTATGACCCGTCAACCGGAGATGTTATGGATGATGTCGGAAGCGCCACATCCCAGTAAACCGACTGGGCTGTACCGGCCGCTTCCTGGTTACCGACTTTATCCATGGCGCGAGGTGTAATTTTATAAAGCATTTCGTTTATCCAATTCACACCCGAAGAATCATATGTCCAATCAGGAAATTCATAAGAGCAGGCAACATAAGTGGATGCCGAAACCCAGGCGCTGGCAAACTCGCTCCAGTAAAGAGGCGTAGCGTCATCCTCTTTTATCTGAATCTGAACCACTCCAACAGCAGTAGAACTTACCCCAACACCCGTTCCGTCAAGAGCCGTGCCTCTGATTTCGGGAAGGCCGCTGCGGTAACCCTGGGCGGATGTGGGATCCGTTACAGCTGATGAAGGCGCCGCTTTATCGCATGTAAAGGTTTTAGCCGGAAATGTTGTCTGCTTATTCAGCGCTTTGTCTTCCGCCCTGCTTTCAAATGTATAGTAAACGGCGTCGCTCCAGACAACGCCCGATGAATCAAAACTCCATGAAGTCGAACCCGAACAAACCTGCCAGAGAGTGTCATCATTTGCTATCCAGTCCGCTGCAATACCCGTAACCCCGTCACCTTTACTCCAATAATAAGTAGTTGTTCCTTCAGTAAATTTTATCCTTATAGACACACCGCCGATTTCTTTCACTTTACTTAAAGAGTCGTCCGCCGTCCCCGAAACAAGATCCATCTCATTGTAAAAATCATCGGCGGGCGCAAGTATGGCCGAAGACGGCTCACCTTTATCCATTATAAATGTTGAAGTTTCATACACTAACTCATAATTCGGGCCTCCGTAAGCGCTTTCTGTTATATCCCGGCATATACTTATGACATCGTAAGAAACTCCGTCACCAAATTCCGTTGCCGAAAGAGTCCTGACCCAATCAGCGGTAAGAGTTTCACCCCAGTCGGTTGCGGAAGTTTCTGTCATATTAGCGGCATTCACAGCGTTCCAGTATGGATCATTGGCTGTATCCTTAAAACCGGGTATTCCTATATCGTACCAATAACTATCCGACTGCCTGCGTATGGCATACTGTATTCCCCAGTCATTAGCTATATCCAGGCCGCCGCGGGTATTGTCTGAAGCCGTTCCCTGAATACCCGTGTTTTCCAGCCATTGAGAACCGCGGTATTCCCCGTCAACGGGATCCGTCACCCTGGAATCCGGTTTTTCCGGAGAAGCCACATAAAGATCGTAAGTAAAATTCCGCGTTGACCACCCCGTTGAAAAATTCCCCGCCTGGTCCTCCGCTCTTACAATTGTCTGATAATGCTGGTTCTCATTCCAGGAAGAAGCGGCAATGGAATAATTCCATGAAGTGGAACCCGTCGCAACGCACCAGTATTCGCCTTCTACCCATTGATTAACATCCTCGTGCCAGTATTTTGAAACGTTAACCGCATAAATTTTCATGGTAATGCCGCCTGATGTTTCAACGCCATAGCCGTAAGATGAGGAATTATCCGAAGATGTGCCCGAAAAATTAAAGGGCTCCGCCGAATAAAGGTTATTAACCGGCACTGTTGAAGTAACCACCGGCGGCTCATCATCAAAGCGAAACCGAATGCCGGCGCCCACATATTCTATACCACCGTAAGAATTTTTGGCTTTTGACTTAAGCTGGTAAAGAGAATTAGTAGAATCCCATGAGATGGCGGAAGAATCATAATTCCATGAAGTCCCCGGCGTAACGCCGAGCCACTCGTCGGCGCCCGGGGTGGTTGTCCACACAGAACCGTCCCAGAACTCATTATCTCCGGCAAGTATTTTCTCAACTGATACCCAAATATTCTCAATTGTGCCGCCCCGAGCATTAGCCGTTCCTTCTATTGAAGAAACCGAGTTTTTCAAAGAAGAATCCGCGGGAGAAGTTACAGCCGAGAGAGGATACGAACTTATTGTAATATCTGCTTCATCGTAAAGAGTCTCTATGGAAGAATTTGCTACTCTCGCCTGATAAACGCCTATGGGTTTATCATAGGGTATTGTCACATTGCAGGTTATGCTTGATGTCCAAACCGTTTTGTTACTTATGGTAATATCCAGTTGTTCCGTTGAAGATTGATAAAACGCGACCACATCTGTCGGTTCAAAATCAGCTCCTATAATGGAGAGCGGCTCATTGCTGCAATTTTGCGCCATTTGAGTCGGACTAATGGAAGTAATTACAGGTGCTGTAAGAAATTCCAGATTATTTGAACAGGTGACGTAAGCGTTACCCGCGGCATCTCCGTTAGCATTAGTCGTTCCGGCGTCTCCGTTGCAGGAAAAGCGATGATTTAGACCATCTTTAGAAGAAGCTCCGGCATCATCAAAATATAAAGAAAGCTCCACGACAAGCCTGTCGCCGGTTTGAACGCTTATATCCGATGCGGATGTCCCTGTCTTGCTGTTGAACACCGTCTGATTATAGGCCGCTAACTCTTTTGCCGGATCCATATACGTACCTGTCGAAACCTGCATCAACTCGCCGCGCACCGTATCGCCGTCTGCCACATATATAGACACACCCGGCTGATGAGCTTCGGCGTTGTCATCAACGCCGTAACTTCCCTGAAAAGTCCATGTCCATGTGGCGTATATAACCTGAGCGGACATCGGAGGCGAGACCCACCAGCCGTCAACAGTAAAATAAGGGATATCATCATCTGTTACTTCGGCAAAAGAATGCTCAACATTCGAACTCCTCTGATCTTTCAGTAAAAGCCCCTTATAGCCGTATGTTTGAGTAACCCTGCTGTAAGTGCCGTGATAAGACGTAGGCCCTTCGCCGGAACCATAAGTCCCCGTTGAAAGATATAGCGTGCCTGCCGTCCACGCCCCCTCAACTCCGGAAATTGCCATCAGCAAAAAGGGGACGGCAAAAAGTAAGGAAAGTAAGGGGACGTCCTTAATTCTTTTCTTAGATATCCTAATAATTCCGGAAATCATTTCTCCGTCCTCATCAGAATATTTTCCGCCGCATTCCGCACCCTCTCATCTTTATCGGAAGTCATCCCCCTGACCGCGAGCAACGCCTGCGCTGTGCCTATTCTCCCGAGAGAAACAACCGCCTGAAGGCGTATGGCGAAATCGCCGTCGTCAAGCACGGCTACCAAAGTATCAGCGGCGGCATCCGTTTTTATCCCTCCCAGCGACCGGATAGCGAAAGACCTGCGCCCGCGGGATTCTTTCGCGTTTGAAATAACGCTTCTCAATTCGTCAATTCCTGAATCATCTCCAAGCATGGCTAGCGCACAAGCGGCATAAAGCCGAACGCCTTTGTCACTTGAATTCAGATGCTCTTTTACAGCGGGAACCGCATCCGCCCGCCCTGAATTTCCCAGGGTATTTATCATGTTCCTCTTCGCTCGGCTGTTTTTCTCTTTTTTAAGTGCTGTTTTAATTTCGATAAGACCTCTTTTTCTGTCAAGCCGGATCAGCTCATCAGCGGCCTTTCCTCTTTCGGCAGAATTTAAGTCATTGAGTTTTTTCACCGCTTTATCCGCTTTCATCTCTCTCGGGCTTTTTTCTTTACCGAACCAGAGAAATTTTGCGTCGGCATCATTATATATAAAGGATACCACAGCGAGAACGGCAAGCAATATCGCTCCGGTTTTAAATACCCTCTTATTTAATTGTTTTATTGAGTTTTTCATCTTCTTAATTTCTGAACATACAGAAAAATCTTATTTCGAGTGAATTGAGAACAGAGATAAACCAACCTATTTCTCTGTATCTTGAGAAATTAATGGATTTGTATTTGGTTTGAAACTATTCTATGAAGACCGGAACCCGGAATCGGGGCTCCTCGGTTGTTTGTGATTGGCTTTCAAAAATCAACACCGTAAGCAAAAACAACAGGAGCAAATTAGCGCTGAAAAATGGGTTCCCTTTGGCAAGTAAATTTTTGATATGATTGAAAAAACTTTTTGCTTCTCTGTAAAGAAAAGGTACTGCAACAAGCCCTACTCTGAATATTTTCTGGTTTGTTATCTGCATGGATGAAGACCCGGACCGTTGATACCGGGCGGAGCTGCCAAACGGCGAAAGCATAGAATATGCATTATAATAAGCTGTGCTTTCAAAAAAAATTTCACTTTGACCGGCACGGCTTTGAAGAACGCGGTTATTTGCATCCCGGCTTTCTACACGCATAAAATGACCGCCGTAAGGCGTGCCGTATGCATAGCCGCGCGTAAATACACTCAACATTATTAAAACAATAATGCCTGTAAATATAAATGCTCTTTTCATTTTTTTATCTCCATTATATTACTAACATAAATATTTTTTCTTGTCAAGGAAACAGGGAAAGCTAAAGAACAAACATACCATTATTG
>JAQICQ010000193.1 GCA_027858455.1 Elusimicrobiota bacterium
TTTATTTCCAAATTCTTTCAATCTATAACCGGGTCAAAGAAAAAGCATGCCCGGGAGCTTGAAGAAGAAATAAAGAAAATCAAAGAAAAGAGTATTGTAAAAAGTTAATTAGGAGTAAATTATAAAAATGAAAAATATAATAAATATATTTATTAAACCGGGAGAAGCAATAGCAGATATAACTTCGGAAGAACCGGTCTTTTCCGGAATTTTAATTTTTGTTATCGCAGTTTTAGCAGGCAATATAAATTCAGTAAATAAAGTTATACTAAATACGCATTCGGCGCTTTTTTACCCGCTGATTCTTCTTATGCTGTGGGCCGCGGCGCTGATTTTTGCCGATATAATACTAACAGGTGTGCTTAAACTTATTAATCCGTTATCATCCGGGATATTGGATGTAGAGAGATTCCGTAAGCTGTTTATCGCTCAGCTTTTTATTGCAGAAGTTTTAATTATAAAGCCGGTGCTTGCTCTTTTTATAAGTGATAATCTGGCCTGGGTTCTGGTCTCTATCTGGGCGGCGGTTCTTATCTTAATAACAATAGTAAATCTCTGGAGCGTTACAGAAATAAAAGCAGTTGTTTCGGCGCTCAGTGCGGTGGTTATACTTTATGTTATTGTGAATTTTGTTTTATCCGTTCCGGTTGTTTTTAATTCGGATAAATTTATGGAATTAAAGTCTTTGTCAGAAAATATTTTACCGGCGCCGCAGGTTAGTCTTCTTGGTTTAAGAAAACCGGATTACGGAGATAAAGCAGGTGAGGATCTTAAAAAATTGTCGGATAAATATATAAGTTCTCATCGGAAAGACGCGGTTTACTCATATGCGGAGGCTCTTAAAGCCGAAGCCTATCTCAGAGAGGGAAAAGTAAAAGAAGCGGAGTTATTATACAGGCAGATTCTCAGCTCCCGCCAGACGCCTTCTTCACTTTATAATTCGGTGAAACTGAAGCTTTACAGCCTCCTTACTGCCGAAGATTTTGTTATGCTTGATAGTGACCGTTTGGCTTACCGCTGGGTTTCTATTTTAAATTTCTTAAAAATTCCCTCTCAGTTTGGAGGGTATCGCGCAAATGTAAGAGACGGGGGGCTGGTCAAGACAATGATAAACGCGGCAAATATTAGTGAGCTCGCTGGTTTAGCAGACAGAATAGCATTAAACTGGAAAGGCACGGTATTTGAAGACGATATCTTATTTTGGACGGCCGAAAGATTTTTAAAAAGTGGGGATAGTCAGAGCGCCGCTCGCTATTACCGAAAAGCCGAATCAGTTTATATGCGCAAAGATGAAGACCGGTACCGCGCTGAATCCGTACTCTATTTTATTGAGAGGTTGTCCGGGCAGGAAGAAATATTTAATGAGAAACTCCGCGCGCCGCAGGCGCTGGCGTCGTTGGCGGGATTATATAAAAGTGAGCAGGATCTTACCCGGGCAAAGGAAGTTTACGGGGAAATATTAAATAGTTATCCTATAAGTATATTTGCAGCGGACTCTCTCTTTGAACTGGCCCAGATAGCAGAACAAGAAGGGGATTTTGAAAAAGCAATAAAACTTTATTCTTCACTTTTAAACAGGTATGAGATTTCTGACTTCAGAGCCCAGGCCGAGCATAAAAGGGATATTATAACTAATAACCTTAAAAATAAAGCGCTTCTTTCTGATTACAGCAGGGGCTGGAAAATGTGGCAAAACGAAAAGTATGGCGAAGCTATAAATATATATAAAGAAATTATAAATAAGTACAGGACTTCCGAAATAGCATACGAGCTTCAATATAACCTCGGTAATTATTACCGGGATATAGGCGACTACATGAAAGCTCTCCATGAATTCAGAAACGGATACAGTAATTTTAAAAATACCCCCAGGGGTTTTGATTTTGCGCGCCGTATAGGGAATGTGCTCGGAGAAGACCTCGGATACTGGCGCCGGGCGCTGAATTGGTACAATGAAGTTCTTCAGGAATACGAGCCCGGCTATGTCGCGGAATTCAGTAACGCATCGGCAATTGAACTGGCCTGGAAAGCTGCTGATATTTCCCGTGAGCAGTTAAGGGATTACAAGGCAGCCAAAAAAATATATTCCGATATAATAAACAAATATTCAGATAAGGATATCGCTGCAAGGGCAATGTATGAGCTTGCCTATATAGATGAGATTATATACAGGCGTTATTCAGATGCTGTATCACAATACCGTAAAATTATAACCGGATATCCCGGCACTGAGTGGAAAGAAACGGCAAATAAGCGTATGGAGGATATATACCGCCGCGGCACAAATCTTCTTGAACAATATCGTTAAATTAATATGAAATGCTGATATCCGCGGTTGATCTCTATTATCGTACGTCGTCCGATTCTCAAAAAGAGCTTCTGACAAATATTAATCTCAATATAAAAGAGAACGATATCTGTATTTTAAGAGGGCCGTCCGGAAGCTCAAAAACAGTTCTTCTGGATTTGCTGGCCAATCTTAAGGAACCTTCTTCCGGAATATTGGCATATAAAAAGCAGAATATAGAAAAGCTTTCGGCAAAAGAAATTAAAGAGTGCCTAAATGAGATTGTATATATACCGCACGACCCGCCGTGCCTTTGGGAAAAAAGTTTGTACAGTAATATGGAATATATCCTTAAATACCAGAATATCCCGGCCGATGTTATATTTGACAGGATAATACATATTTTAAAACTTACCGGACTTATCGGGAAACGCGACCTTAAACCGATTCAGCTTTCTTCTGTGGAAAAGAAGGTCTTTTTTATGGCTGCAGCTCTGGCTACGGAAAAGAATATGATTTTTTGCGATTTGAACATAGCGGGATTGCCGGATGAAAAAGATATAATCAGGACAATAAAAAACTATGTCTTCAGGGGAGGAACTATTGTGCTTACCGCAAAAGAAAAAGTTAAAATTAAAACGACCCATACCAAGTATATAGATCTTATAAATGGAAAGATTAAATAGAATATTATCATTAATATCCGTTGCCGCGGCATCATTGCTGCTTGTCGGAATATATACATCTTCCGGGAAAGTAAAGGATGCCGGCAGGTCTTTTACCGAATCTATAACTATAGCCGTATATCTTGAAAGTTCCGCTCCGGGGGAAGCAATAAAAGAGGTAGGGGAGTTTATAGACGATATGGAGGGGATGTATGTAAAAAATTTCCGCGATTCAAAAAGTATTTATAAAGAGATGGCGGCAAATTCCCGGCTGTCGGAGCAGATAGAGATAATCGGAGAGGATTTTATATTTCCTCCCACATATGAAGCAGGGATAAGTATTTTAGATACAGAAAATATTGACCGTATGGTAAAACAGCTAAAAAAAATAAAAGATGTTGAACATGTCCAATATTCCAGAGCAGCTGCATTAAAAGCTCAATATTTTTTATATAAAATTAATAAATTACACCTTATTTTGGTTATTACCGCCTCAATTTTTGCCCTCTTTTTTTACATTATGGGGGGGTATTTGCAGCATTTAGCGGAAAAGCAGGAGTATCTGATTTTAAAGTTATATAGAATTGATTTAACGCGGAGGCTGACTGCCGGCATTTTAAACCGCATTTTTTACGCTTTTTCTTTAACTCTTCTCTGGATAAGTTTGGTTTATCTTTTATTAAACAACACCATATTGGATATAACTTTTTACAGTATAAAAGTTGCTGCCGGCTTATGTTTTGCCTCAGCTTTTTTCACATCTGTTTCATATTTATTTTTTTATTTCGCCTTAGTCAGGAAGTATATATTAAATAACCGCCTGCGCCGACCGTGAAAACCTTTCTGATAAGCATTGTTTTTGCCGTATCGGTCTGCTCATATCTTTCGGCTGATTATACGGAAAAACTAATAACTGTCCGCGATAAGATTGAAAAACAGCGCGTCGAGCTCCAGGATTTAGAAGAAGAGATAGGGCAATACAGAGATTATATAAATGCGCTTGATAAGAAAGAAGCCGAACTTTTAAAGAGAACGGAAAGTATCAAAAATCAAATAAAAACTAAAAAATATACAATAACTAATTTAAAGAAAAAAGTTGCCGGTGTCAGCAAAAAGATTGAATCATTGAACGGTAAATTAGAAGAAGCGCGAAAAAAACATAAAGAATACGGAGGATATCTTAAAGGAGCGCTGGTAGAGTATTATTACCGGACAGTTTGTAATGATATAACTCCGTGGTATGCTTCTATGAAGGGCTCAACTATTCCCTATACCTGTTATATTGCCGAAAAGCTGGTCAGAGCGCCGGCTCAAAAGTATGAAAAGATACAAAATAATATTGATGACTATTTAGAGAATAAAGATAAACTCCAGAGTGAGCAGAGAAACCTTGTTGATTTAAAAGAGCAGGTTGTCCGGGCCCAGAAAGATTTTATAGGCAAGAGAGAAGAGCATCTCGGTATTTTAAAGGATATAAAAAATTCACGGCAGAAAAGATTAAAAGAAGTTAAAGAGCTTGAAACCGAGAAGGAAAAATTAAGTTCGCTTATCGTTTCACTGAAAACTAAAGTAATAAATTTAAAGAGGCTGAGAGGCATAGCCGAGAATTTTGAAAAGGCAAAAGGGCAGCTCCAAAGCCCAATAGAAGGCAGGGTTATCTCAAAGTTTGGCAAGCAAAAACATCCGCAGTTAGATACCTATATTATAAACAGGGGAATAAAGATAAAACCCGCCCCGGGAAAAATGGAAGTATCAGCAGTTGCAGGCGGCGAAGTAATTTTTGCCGACAGTTTTACGGGTATGGGCAAAATGGTTGTAATTAGTCACGGAAAAAACTATTATACAATATACGGTAATTTAACAAAAATTAACATTAAAGAGAGTGACGAGGTTGAAATGTTCGCTCTTATAGGAGAGCTTTCAGTAGAACACTCGGAGGAACCTCTTTATTTTGTATTAGGCAAGGGTCCGGCGCCGCTTGACCCCGGAGAGTGGTTAAAAAAATAAGATTAGGAGAAAATAATATCTGAGTCGGAAATTTAAGTTTTTTGTAATAGCCGCAGGTATATTTACGGCAACGGTAGTTATCGGTAATTACGCGGCTGTATACAGCGACAGCAAGAACAGCGAAGAATCTATCTCAAGCCAGATGAGGGTTTTTTCCGATGCTTTTATGATTATTAAAGATAATTATGTAGAAAAAATTTCAGCTAAAGAACTTGTTTACGGAGCGATGAAAGGTATGATAGGCGCGCTTGATAACTATTCGCAGTTTATGGAGCCGGATGTTGCAGAAATAGTTAAATCAGATACCGAAGGGGAATTCGGGGGGCTCGGTATAAGGATAACTACAAAAGACGGTTATGTAACCGTAGTTACACCTCTTAAAGATACTCCGGCATATAGACTGGGTATTATGCCTGGAGATCAGATAGTTAAAATTGAAGGAGAATCAGCTAAAGGGATATCGCTTAGAGACGCGGTGAAAAAATTAAGAGGGCCGCCGAAAACAAAAGTTAATATAACTATAGCGCGCGAAGACGAAGATAAACTGCTTGAATTTACAGTAATCCGCGATACCATAGTGCCTCAAACAGTTTATAAGAAAATGCTGGATGATAATATAGGGTATGTCAGGCTGGTGGAATTCACTGAGGACGCTCCCGAAAAATTAAAGGAGGCCATCCGTGAACTCAAGAAGGAAAATACAGAAGGCGGTTTCATTCTTGATTTAAGGAATAATCCAGGCGGCCTGCTGAAATCAGCGGTAGAAATAGCTAATATTTTTATAGATAAAGGCGAGCTGATTGTTTATACCGAGGGCCGCCGCAACGATCAAAACCGGAAATTTTATGCCCGGGAAGATGCAACGCTTCCCGACGCGCCTTTAGTGGTGCTTATAAACAAGGGGTCGGCGTCGGCGTCGGAAATTGTAGCCGGGAGCATAAAAGATCTGGCCCGGGGGTTGATTATAGGGGAAACCTCTTTCGGGAAAGGTTCTGTCCAGAGTATTATTGACCTTTCTGACGGGGCATCTTTGAGGCTTACTACCGCAAAATATTATACTCCTTCGGGGGTGGTAATCCACAATAACGGCGTTGAACCAAATATTTTAGTAGAAATTTCAAAAGAGACAAGAATCAAGCTGGCCAAGCAGAGAGAAATCGTATATAACCGGAGAGAGGACGAGAAAGAGAACGAGGATGAGCGTATAATTGATCCGCAGATTCAGCGTGCTCATGATATTCTTATAGCGAGATAAATTTTAACAGTAAAAGATGGTAAATAGTAAAAAAAGAAGAGGCCCTCCTTTTTTGTTTAAAGTAGCGGTCTTCCTTATTTTGTTTATCTCGGTATATGTAATATTTAAGACCGTTAAAGAACCGGATATAGCTAAATTGTCGCTTCAGACTGAACAATTAGTTAAAAAAGGACTCATTGACTCAGATATCTCTATAGGGCAGGTATTGCAGAAATATCAGACCGAACAAAAAAGTTCCGCCGGGCACTGGATAAAATTCACAAAAGTTATTTCGGTAAAACCTTCCGAGTTTTATTATATAAGTAAAAATGTCAAAAATTATATTAATAAGATTAAACCTGCCGTCGAGATTCAGAGCCGTAAGGATAAAATATCCTCCGGCCTGGTTTTATCTTACAATTCAAATGTTTTAAATGAATTAATCTTTAAATATAAAAAAACAGGTCCGAAGATAGCGATAATAGTTGATGATTTGGGTTATAAAAAAGAGATCAAGGATTTTCTTGAGCTGGATATACCACTTACCTTTGCTATAATGCCGAATCTGCCGTATTCATCTTTTCTTGCCGAAGAATTTAAAAGTAGTTCAATTAACTATATCCTGCATATGCCTATGGAGCCGGTAAGCTATCCGGAAACGGATCCCGGAGAGAACGCGCTTTTCACGAATATGAACCGTGAAGAGATACAGACTGCTCTTAATATGGCGTTAGGCTCCGTAAAAGGAGCAAAAGGATTAAATAATCATATGGGTTCTAAATTTACCTCCGATTCCCGGGCCATGGGGGATCTTATGGATATCCTTGCGGAGAAAGGCTTATTCTTTATTGATTCGCATACTTCAAAAAAGAGCGTAGGCAGTAAGATTGCAAAACAGTACAGGGTGCCTACGGTTAAAAATAATGTTTTTCTTGATAATAAGGACGATTATAATTACATAGCCGGAAGGATGGAATTACTTAAAAAGACAGCGCTCTCCCGAGAGAACACAATTGCTATATGTCATGCGACAAAAAAAAATACCGCCAGGGCAATAAAGGATTACTTACCTCTTTTTAAAGAAGAAGGGATACGGTTTGTCGCTGTCCGTGAGTTGCTTGAATAATATCAACGGAGGGAAAAATTAAGATCTTAGCCATTGAAACTTCCTGTGACGAGACGGCAGCATCTATAATCCAAAACGGAAAAATACTTTCCGAACAGGTAGCTTCCCAGATAGATATACATAAAAAATTCGGCGGTGTTGTACCCGAGCTTGCATCCAGGGAGCATTTAAAAAAACTTAACCTGTTGATTGAAGCCGCGCTAAAAGAATCCGGGTTGGAATTTAAAGATTTAAATGCCATAGCCGTGACTTCCAATCCCGGATTGGAAGGGTCGCTTCTGGTAGGACTTACCACAGCCCGGACACTGGCAATGCTGTTAAAGATTGAGCTTATAGAAGTGGATCATCTGGAGGCTCATCTTTTTGTTTCCCGGTTCAGCGATATCCCGGCGCCGCCGGGAATAGGGCTTGTAGTATCCGGCGGCCACACCAGGCTTGTATATATTAAGGAATGGGGGAAATATGAAATAGTAGGCCGAACAAGAGATGATGCCGCAGGCGAAGCGTTTGACAAAGTAGCCTCAATTATCGGACTGGGCTATCCGGGAGGACCCGAAATAGAAAAAGCAAGCTTAAAGGGCGATCCGAACAGGTTTCAATTTCCGGTATCCGACATGGGAGATTGCTTTGATTTTTCTTACAGCGGGATAAAGACTGCAGTTTTATATAAGGTAAGGTATGGACTCAAAGAGAAACTTTCTAAACAGGACACCTGCGATATAGCGGCATCTTTTCAGCATGCGGCCATTACTCCGCTTGTGGATAATGCGGTCCTAGCAGCATTAAAATACAAGACAGGATGGATTTTTGCCGGCGGCGGAGTTTCGGCTAACAGTTCTTTAAGAAAAAGGTTAAAAGCAAAAGCCGCCGAAAATGGAATAAAAGCATTCTTTCCCGACAAAGCTCATTCCACAGATAATGCATCTATGGTTGCCGCCTGCGCCGAATTCTATCTTAATAAAAAATAAATTAAAATCTTATACCGGCCCCGCCTGAATAACCTAAATTGCCGTTTGCCATAGAAGCGCCTAAATCAATATATGTAAACGGTATGGGTTTAAGAGTTACTCCCGCGGCCAGACGCATAAAATTATAAGCCGGTTCTAAATCAGCTGCCGATGTTTCTATAAGCCCTTTATTAAGGTCATAAGATATTCCGAAATAAGGAGAAATAAGAGGAAGCTTTTTGCCTATTACCGCTCCCAGCGATATGTTATGCACTTTAATGTCAGGTACTGACAATCTGTTATAGCCGGCAACCGCAGTTATCCCTGGCAAGGGAGAAAGCATTTTGTCTTTAATTACGGAATATCGGCCGGATATCCCGAGCCAGGTTACGGGTTCATCTGTATTTTCAAGTTTGTATTGCATACCCCGGCAGGTTACTGATATGTTACCCGGCAGTCCGATACCGGCACTTTTTGCCGGAAGGATAAGATAATTTTGACTTATAAGATTGTTATCATCGGAGATTGAGGCAGCTACTGCTTTAATCCCTGCTTGTGCCCCGGGAAATCCCAGTGTTCCGGACGGTCCGAGCTGGCCTCCTCCGATTACGGCGCCGATATCGCGTATTACCGGTTCAAGTTTTTTTTCAGCTTCAAGTTTCATATCGTCCAGCCATCCGGCAGAGAGTGGCCCGGCAAATAAGAGAACCGATAATGCTGTTAAAATTAGTTTTTTCATTTGTGCTCCTTTGTATTTTTTTTTGTTATATTAATTTTATAATAACACCTTTGAGATATATTTTCAAGTTTCGTTGACAGAACTTTTTTTTTATGTTAATCTAATAAATGTAATGGGGGCGATCAGGGCTCGACAGTGACATGAGGCGACATCGATTGCAAGCAGTGTTTTACGGAACACTTTAAAAACCGTTAAATAAGTAAACGCAGATGAAAATCTAGCGCTGGCTGCTTAACTAATAGCAGCTCATCTCTTCGGCAGCCTACCTGCGGCAGCCGTTTTGAGGTGTCATAAAAGCAGGTCTGACGGCTAAGTACCCTTAGCTTTTCCGTCC
>JAQICQ010000203.1 GCA_027858455.1 Elusimicrobiota bacterium
TTAGCCGGAAATTTATCCGCGGGAACTTATGACCCGGTAAATCTGGCTTTTTTAGCCTCACTTGCAGCGGCAATTACTATTACAATATTAACTTATCTTTCAGTCCCTTCTTCCACCTCTCAGGCAGCGGTGGGGAGTATAATGGGAATAGGTATAGCGCTTACCGGATTTGCCGGCGCCGAATGGGGCGGTTTTATAAAAATGGCTGTAGTATGGGTGGGTAATCCCGTCTTAACCGCGATAGTTGCTTTTATAATGTTTAAAATCCTGGCTAAACCTGTAAACTATTTTATAAAGTCGGATATATGGTATAATCGTATTTTCTCAGCCATGCTCATAGTAAGCGGTTCATACGGCGCCTATACTCTGGGAGCTTCTCATGCTGCGGTAACTACTGCGCCGTTTTATAAAGCAGGATTATTTGACAACATTAATATTATGGGTTTAAGCCCGAAATTTATTGCTTCAGCTGTGGGAGGCATCGGGATGTCGCTGGGAGTAGTTACCTACTCTAAAAAAGTAATAGAGACGGTAGGTAAGAAAATAACCGTTCTGGACCCTTTTTCTGCTTTTATCAGCGTAATGTCTGCCGCCGTTACCGTTCATATATGCAAAACTATAGGAGTTCCTGTCTCTACTTCTCAGGCCATTGTTGGTTCCATAGCTGGAGTAGGTTTAGTCAAGGGAGCGCAGACAATAAATTTCAAGTCACTTAGACTTATATTCTTAGGATGGATGATGACTCCTGTTGCCGGAGCTGTATTTAGTTTCGGGTTAATAAAATTATTTCTTAAATGAAAAAAGATTACAGGGCCGCTACACCGGATATCGCTAAAAATACCTATATTGCCAGGAGCGCCGCAATTATCGGACGGGTTAAAATTTCAGAAAAATCTTCAATATGGCCCGGTGCCGTTATTAGGGGGGACATAGAGCAGATAGAGATAAAAGAAAGTTCAAATATACAGGACGGCGTTCTTATACATACCTCGCCGGATTTTCCTGTCATTATTGAGAAAAATGTTACTGTAGGCCACGGAGCTGTTTTACACGGCTGCAAAATTAAAAGTAATGTTCTTATAGGCATGGGGGCAATATTATTGGACGGTGCTGTGGTTGAAGAAGAAACTATAGTGGCTGCCGGCTCTCTCGTTCCGGAAGGAAAAATTCTTCAATCTGGATGGCTCTATATGGGTTCCCCAGCAGTTAAAAAAAGAGAGATTAATGATACCCAAAAAGAGATGATAATAAAAAGAGCGCAGGAATATATTGAACTTGCGGGGCTTGTATGATTAAAAGAACAGCTCTTTCTTTCATTATAATTTTATCGGCCTGCTTAGTGTATTCAAACTTTCTTTGTCCGCAAGAGGTCCGGGCCGGAGTGGATGTTTTGGAATTTAATCCAAATGCAAGAATAAAGGGGCTGGGCGGAGCCGGCGCGGCAATAAACGGTATAACTACTCCCCTTGCGGTGAATCCTGCGTCAATGGGGATTGGGAATCAGCCTAAATTAAGTTTTTTCTACGGCGGTCTTTCTACCTCAACGCACTTTGGGTATGTAGAATATGATTATCCGGTTACATCATGGGCGGCGCTCGGCGCCGCAAGCAGGGTAAAGTATCTTAATGAAAATAATTTTTCAAGGGATTTATTTTTTGGATTATCATTTGACCTCTTTAAAAGTTTGAGTGTGGGGTCTTCGGCAGGGCTTATTAGCGAGACGCTCTATGGGAATACCGGCGAAGCTTTTACCGCATCCGCAGGAATGCAAATTGCGCCTTTCAAATGGATGAATTTATCGGCCGGAGCAAAAAACATTAATTCACCGGTTATAAAATACGGGTCAACCGGTTCTTCGGTGGCGCTCACGCTGGACGGCAGGGTAGGTATCAGCATATTCAGTGCTGATTTTTTCAACATAGCGGCAGATTTTCACATTCTGGATATAAATAAAAAAGAAGGGTCAATGAAAATAAAAGAGAGTTATGGAGTTGAAATTTATCCTTTTTCTTCTTTGGCAATTCGCGGGGGGATTGCTTGCGATACCTGGCATTCCGGTTTTGGGATAATATCCAGGGATATGGATATAGACTATGCTTATGTGGACAGGAAAGAGGGGTTTAAGCATTATATCCAATATACAAGGAAGTTTGCGTCACCGACCACCGTTAGAGAAAAAGAACTGGCGGCGAAAGAAAAAATTTTAAAAAAGGAGCAGCTTTATGTCCGCGCGCAGGCTGAATATAACAAAGAAAAAATAGCCCTTGCCAACCAGCTCGTTCAAAAATATATGGAGGAGTATGGTAAAGATAAGAGGATACTGGAAATCCGGGATGACATTCGGGAGTGGATAAATAAAAAGAGGGAAAAAAATATGGGTCGGGTCGGGGAACTAAAAAATGAGATACTTAAAGATTATTATCAGGGGCAAATCAAAGAAGCCCGGAGGAAACTGTCAAATATGAAACTCCTGGCCCCCAATTACGAAGAAACTAAATATCTTTCTCACCTTATAACAGCGCAGATGCTTTTAGAAGAAGGAAAATATCAGCAGTCGGAAGATGAATTGGTTGAAGCTTTGAAAATTAATCCCGATAGTGTTGAGGTTATAGACCTGCATAAAAGGTTACAGGAGGTATTAAAGTTAAATGAAGAAGAATAAATTAATAGCGGTAATTACTGTTTTACTCTTTCTGCCGGTATTAGTCTGCGCGCAGACAGACGAGATTATAGACCGGGCGGTAAAAGAATATCTCCGGGGGGATTACAGCGCCGCCATCGGAGATTTCGAGAGAGCGCTGGATGAAGGGGAAAACCCTAAGGCCAGGCAGCTGCTTTATAAAGCCATAGTTGCTGAAGGGAGCAGGTATTATAAAAAAGAAGATTACGAGCAGGCAAAAAAATATTTATTGCAAGCTAAAGATATAAATCCTCAGGACACTGAAGTTCAAAACATGTTAAGTGAAATATATAAGGCTACAGGCATATCTAAATCGGGAAATGCTCCTGAAAAAGAAATTCAAAATTTAAAAACTGCGGTGGCAAGTCAAAGAGCAGCAACTTCAAAGTACAGAAATACGGTCAACAGCCTTGTTGCCCAGCGGAATAACTTACGCAATGAAATCAAAGACCGCGAAAAGGAAATCAGCGATGCTCAAACTAAAGTTGAAAAACTTGAAAAAAACCTTAAAGATACAAGCGGTAAATTCGAAATTATCTGGATAGTAAGCGCGGCTGTAATTCTTGCGGGCGGCATATTGGTTTTTCTCATATTAAGGAAAGTTTACAGCACTTCAAGCGGTAGTTATTACCAGCTTGAAGAACTTGAAGAAAAAATTGCTTCTCGGCTTGACGAGGCGGATACCGAATCCGAAGAGCTTGAAGAGAGAGTTGCCAGAAGTATCAATAAGATGGTTGACGGACAGAGAGACGTAGTAAAGAATATGGCTCTTTCTGCGGGATCCCAGGCTAAAAATGATATTGAACTGATAAAAGATAAGCTTGATGACCAGTTTAGCCGGCAGCAGGAAAAACTGCTGGAATTATTAACTATGCAGGCCGGTGCTCTTTCTAAAGAGAAAACGGAAAAAGTTGAAGTTAACGACGGCGCCGGCGGCAAGAGGGTAATTACAGATGTTAATCCGCATGTGCGCGCTCGCGCCGACGGCGTTGAGCTTATACCCCGGACAATATCGGATCCTTCAGTAGCTGAAAAAATGCTAAAACCTTACTTAACCGATCCAAATAACAGAGTCAGGGGAAACGCCTGCGTCGCTATTCATCAATATAATCCCGAACTGGCGATAAAGACTTTGGAAAAGATGGCGGAAAGTTCCGGTAAATGGATGAGGCTTTCAGCGGCCTGGGCGGTAGGTGAGATATCGTCTCCGGAAGTAACTCATATTTTGCGGAAATTAATTGATGATATTGACGAGAGAGTAAAAGAGAGAGCAATTAAATCTTTTGAGAATATGGCCGAGGTTAAAGCCGATATTGGCGCGGAAATAAGAAAAATGATTGATAAAAGCAACGAGGAATAAAAAGAGGCGAGGTTAAAATTATGGAAGAAATATTAAGTAAAACAAAAATTTTTAAAGGATTAACTAAAAAAGAATTTTCTGCTATAAAAAGTATAGCTAAAGAAAAGAAATTTAAAGAAGGGGATTCATTATTTAAAAAAGGCCAGGAAGGCGGGGCTCTGTATGTCATTGTTTCGGGAATAGTTGATATTTCAGTAAATATAGATATGGAGTGGGGGCTTGAGGAAATAAGACTTGCAAGAATGGACAGTGGGGATATTATCGGCGAACTTTCTTTTTTTGACGGTCATAAAAGATCGGCGGAAGCAACAGCATTTGTAAATTCAGAACTGCTTATTATAGACAAAAAGGATTACGATAAACTTGTAAAGGAGAATAAGGACCTGGGGCTGAAAATTTTAAATAATGTTTTTAAACTTGTAAGCAAAAGACTGAGAAGATCCAATACCAGCGTAAGCGACATGGCGCGCAATCTGTATTTTTATTGATATAAAATGAAAGAAGCTGATCTCCATATACATACAACTTATTCAGACGGAACATGTTCTGCCGAGGATGTAGTTAAGATAGCAAAAAGGAAAGGGCTTTCCGCAATTGCAATTACCGACCATGATATTACCGACGGAATTTGGCCCGCAATAAAGATAGGAGCAAAGATAGGTATAGAGGTCATACCCGGAATAGAGCTTTCTTGTGAATTTAATTCCGCCGAAATTCATATACTTGGATATTATATTAACTGGGAGAACAACTGGTTTCAAAAAAAACTTAAAGTCTTCCAAAAAGCCCGCGAGAGAAGAGCCTATTATATTTTAAATAAATTAAAAGAGCTGGGATATGATATAGATGAGAATATGCTTATGTCCAAGGCAAGTTTAGGCTCGGTAAGCAGGCTTCATTTTGCCAGATGCTTGGAAGAGACAGGGGCTGTGGAAAGCATAAGGGAAGCATTTGACACTCTCCTCAGCATTGGGCGACCGGCATTTGTAAGAAAGCTCAGGATAACTCCCGAAGAAGCGCTGAATATGATTCACAGAGTAGGTGGCGTATCTGTCATAGCGCACCCAGTCTTTGGGGGAAGCAATAAAAATTTCTTAAAAAAACTTAAAAGGCTGGGGCTTTCGGGTATTGAATGCTATCATCCGTCTCATACTCTGGATAAGACAAAAAAGTATATTAAGCATGCCGAGGATTTAGGGCTTGCAATTACCGGAGGTACGGATTCTCATGGATTAAAAGAGGAAGATAATCCCATAGGCAGCATGAGAATAGATTACAGTATGGTAGAAGATCTCAAAAGGGCCAATAGTTTTAACGAAAGAAAAAACAGAGTAATTTTAAATTACCCTCAAAAAATAAAAATAGCAAGGAGGAAATAAAAGTGTTCAAAGTTAAAGAATGTATGTCAAAAAAAATTGTAAAAGCCAAAAGGGGTACACCTCTTTCTGAAATAATTAAATTTTTTAAAGAGAACCGATTTCATACCCTGCCGGTAGTTGATGAAGAAAAACTGATAGGTGTAATATCTTTAAATGAAATTACTGCTGTCTTTAAACCTCATTCGGCGGAAATCAATAAACTTTTAGAGACTGTGCCATTTATAGATTCTGTGCCGGAAACAGAGTTAGATATAAACTGCCTTACACCGGAAATGGGTATACTTGTTGTCGCTGACGAACTTTTGACAAAAAGATATCATACAATAGGTCCGGATAAATCGGTTTCTGAAGCTTTTATTGCAATGCAGGAAAACAATACCAAAATGCTCATGGTGACAGAAGACGGAAAGCTTGTAGGCATAATAAGCATGTTTGATATTATATACGCACTTTTCAAGGAGAAAGGTGTTATAAAATGATTCCGAATGTAATCTTGTCACTTGGTTTTATTCTTCTTGCGGGGTTAGTCGCAGCAACTATTATCAAAAGTTTTAAATTTCCGACTATAACCGCCTATTTAGTTCTTGGGATTATTATAGGACCTCATTTTCTAGGCTTTATATCGAACCGGGTTATTGCTTCTTCCGGGTTAATCTCAAATATAGTGTTAAGTTTTATAGCATTCAGTATAGGACAAAATTTCTCGCGGGACAGATTCCGCCAGATAGGTAAAGTTGCTATTTCAATATCGATTTCCGAAGCTGTTTTTGCCGCTGCAGCAGTAGGTATTGGTTTAGCATTACTGACTGATCTCCCTCTTTTTGTCGTTCTGTCTTTTGCGGCAATTGCTCCGGCGACGGCGCCTGCGGCTATTGTAATGGTAGTCCGGCAGTTTGGCGCAAAGGGCAAATTTACAGACACATTGCTTGCGGTAGTTGCGCTTGACGATTCCTGGGGCTTAATGATATTTGCCTTAATTTTAGCCGTAGCAAAAAGCATGACCGGTTCCCATACTAATATCTTTTCCCTGGCGATTTCCGGGGTATTTCACGGAATGATTGAAATATTCGGCGCGATTGCCCTGGGCTGTATCCTCGGAACGGTTCTTTCAAAACTTGCAAAGTATGTAAAAAACCAATCCGACACCTTAACCTATACACTTGGATTTATACTTTTAAATGCCGGGCTTTCTTTGTTTTTAGATGTTTCCGTCCTGCTTTCCAACATGGCTATGGCTGCAGTAATTGTAAATATAAATAAGACCGGGTTTAAATTTTTTGAAGCATTAAGAAATATTGATGCTCCTTTTTATCTTTTGTTTTTCGTTCTGGCCGGCGCTAATCTCGAACTTGGAATGGTTTCAAGCATGGGAATTATAGGTATTGTATATCTTGTTGCAAGAGTCGCGGGTAAAATAATAGGGGTATATGTCGGAGGAACTATTTCTGCGGCAGGAGAGGATATTAAAAAATATTTAGGTATCGGACTTGCCCCTCAGGCAGGTGTTGCTTTGGGGATGGCAATGATAATAAAAAACGTTTTTCCGAAAGAAGGGGGGTTTATAATGTCAACTATTATTGCGACTACGGTAGTTTATGAAATTATAGGTCCTGTTTTCACTAAAATGTCTTTAAGAAAAGCAGGTAATCTTAAATAAATGGAAATTAATGTTATAATAAGCCTGGCTGCTATGTATTTCGCCGGCGCTGTCGGTATATTTCTAGTAAAAGCCACCAATTTACCGCGAATTACTTTATATATAATTATGGGACTTTTTATAGGTCCTGAAATATTAAATTTCATATCTCCGAAAATTATAGTTTCCTCCTCCCTTATTACCAATATAGCGCTGAGTTTCATTGCTTTTGAACTTGGGCAGAGTTTTTCTGTTGATAAACTAAGGAGTGTCGGAAAGAGCATGATAGTTATAACTGTTTTTCAAATGGTTGTAACCCTGCTTTTGGTCACGGGGGCAATATATTTCATGGGTAAAAGTATGGCTGAAGCATTCTTGGTCGGGGCAATAGCAACTGCTACTGCGCCGGCAGCTGTTGTTATGGTTATAAAAGAATACAAAGCAAGAGGTAAATTTACCGATACTTTGCTGGGAGTTGTTACTTTAGATGACGGCGGAGGCATTATTATATTTGCCGTAATATTATCTATAATTAAGGGTATAAACTCAGCGACCGGCAGTGTGGGCATGGCAGTTTTAGGTGGAATAGGAGTGGCGTTTACGGAGATTGCCGGAGCAATATTTTTGGGAATTTTTTTAGGGTGGGTTTTGTACAATGTATTAGACAGGATGGACAAATCTATGACTCCGCTCATAGTCATACTTGCTTTTATTCTGTTAAACACCGGGATATCCCTGCATTTTCATTTTTCTATACTTATGGCTAATATGTCTATGGGAATGTTTATGGAAAACAGAAAAAAAATAGAAGAAAGATTTTTCTCGTCGCTGGTGGATTTTGAATCTCCATTTTATCTTCTTTTTTTTATACTGGCCGGAGCCGAACTTAGATTTTCGGCTTTTAGAGGCATTGCCCTTATAGGAGCTGTATATATTATTGCCCGGTTTGCCGGAAAAATAATAGGCACCTATATGGGGGCGGCTTCTTCAAATGCCGATAAGCCAGTAAGAAGATATATGGGGCTGGCGCTTGCTCCTCAGGCAGGTGTTGCGCTAGGATTTGCACTGATAGTTAAATCAACGTTTCCCGGCGCCATGGGCAATGAAATTTTTTCGGTGATACTTGCTTCTACGATTATATTTGAAATAGGCGGCCCGGTTTTAACCCAGTATGCTCTTAAAAAATCAGGGGATATTGGCAGGGGACATTAGATATTAAACTTGTTAGATATTTGACAAAGATAAAAGTAATTGTATAGTTTAATTGTAGTTTTATAATTTTAAAAACAACAGGGGAAGTTCCGTGAAAACCGGACGCTGCCCCGCAACGGTGAGAGCCCGACTGCCTGTTGTTTAATATTGGCTTCGAGGGAAGAGGAGGTGAATAATATAAGCCTTATCCCGCGGGTCTTTGTGTCCCGCGGTTTTTTAGTTTATGGATAAATTTAAGTTAATTAATGTAGTTGCTTTTTTTCTGCTGTTATCTTTTACCGGCTGTGATGTAGATTCCTATATAGATCGTCGCAATTCCGGAAAATATATATCTCTCACTCCGGCTATAACCGAGATTCTTTTTGCGCTGGATTTAAAAGAAAATATTGCGGGAGTAACTGATTACTGCACCTACCCCCCGGCGGCGTCCGAAAAACCCTCGGTGGGTTCTATTATGAGCCCTTCAATGGAAAAGATTACTGAAATTAATCCACAGATAATTTTTGCCGGCAAGCTGACTCCTCCAAAAATTCTCTCGGCGCTTACAAAGAACGGATTTAATATAGAATTCATAAGAGCCGATTCTGTCTCTCAGCTCAAAAAGGATATAATCCGTATCGGAGTCCTTACAGGGAAAGAAAAAGAAAGCCGGATCTTGACAAAAAAAATAGGCAACGAATTAGAGGATCTTACAAAAAGTTTAAAAGGCGCCGGTAGGATAAAAACATTTATAGAAATTTCCCATAAACCCCTTATGACTGCCGGCGGGGAAAGCTACTTAAACGAAGTTATCAGTCTCGCGGGAGGGGTAAATGTTGCTTCGGATATCCAAGATGATTATCTTACGGTTGGATATGAATTTATCATTAAGCGTAAACCGGAGGTAATTGTGCTTCTTGCCGGACTTTCTTCCGGGGATAAAAAAAGGATGACGAATATTTTAAGCACGACGCCTGCCGTTAAAAATAATAGGGTATACGCTATATCTGAATCAGAGAGGGATATTTATCTGCGGCCCGGGCCGAGACTTGCCGAAGCAGTTAAAAAGATGGCGGTTATGCTTCATCCGGAGGTTTCAGAGGATGAGTAAAACTGCGAAAGGATATCTTTCCATTATTATATGTCTTTTTGCCGCAACGGCTCTGTCCTTGACCATGGGCGCGGCTGACATAAATTTTTTAGATTTAAAACCCCAGGATATTGATATACTGCTTAAACTTAGAGTACCCAGAGTTTTTCTGGGATTGATTGTAGGGGCCGGTTTGGCGGTTTCGGGGGCGGTGCTTCAGAGTATTCTTAAAAATCCTCTGGCCGAACCCTACATAATAGGTTCTTCGTCAGGCGCGGCGTTAGGAGCAGTCGGCGCGATGCTTACCGGGATGGTCTTTTTAAAAACCCCGGCGGCTTTTATAGGAGCAATAGGAGCTGTAATGCTTGTCTATAATATTTCTTCTTTTTCTTCGAGAAAATCCCCCCAGACTTTAATACTTGCCGGAGTTGCCGTGACCTCTCTTTTTTCAGCGGCGACATTATTGTT
>JAQICQ010000022.1 GCA_027858455.1 Elusimicrobiota bacterium
GCGCTGCCGGCCACTGCCGCAATCAATCCCCCCCGGGAAGAAGTAAGAAGCAATGCCGCTGCAGAAATGGCAAAAATTGTCAGGGTTATCTTTTTTCTGTCATTAAAATATTTAACTATCGTTACCGGTAATACCATGGCAATATAGGCCCCCAGAAAATTAGGATTACCCAATGTTGACCATATTCTTGGATAAAAATTACCTTTCCAGCCTAACGGGTCAAGACCTATATACTGGAAAATTCCGTATAAACTTACAATACCGGCCGATAATATTACAATATCGCAAATAACATATAAATCCTTTTTCTCTATATTAAACGCATAGATAAATATTAATATAAGGGATATTACAGTAAGAGGCGCAGAAGAGTAAAAAGGATATACCCCTATAAGAGCAGTTGCCAAATGCCCCGAATAAAATACGGGAAAGATAACCGCAAGGCAAAACAATCCTATAAAAAATAAAATTCTTTTGTTAGGGAGAATAACCTCTTTTTTTAAAATAATCAGAACTAAAAACAGCGCGGCTAAACCGCGCATTAAAAAAACTTTGAGGCTGTTTGAAGGGTCCCCCAGCCGCATCCATACAGCAAGCGGCATTATTAATATGCTTATCTTATAAAAAAAACTGAAAAAACGGTTTTTTTAATCTGCTCCCTCCATGCCGGGTTCAATATCAACTGGAGATTCTACATTACTGCTGATTCTTTGAACAATAATATCTACACGCCGGTTCTTAGCTCTTTCGGCGGCCGTCCGGTTAGCTTCGGCCAGATGCTGTCGGATAACTGACTGCAGCTCTCTTTGCAGATTCAGCTGTTCATCTCTTATAAGCGCAAGGATTTCTTTTTTTTCATCATCAGTTTTTGCTTTATTGAGCTTTTCAAAATGTTTTTGAGGAACCCTTATGACTTTATTCTTGTAATTTACTATCTCCCTGTTATATCCTGTCATGACAACCGGATGATATTTTCCGTAACCGCCGGCCGATAACCTGCCGGGGGGAAACTGCAGCTTTTCTATTAAAAATCTGGTAATATTCGTCGCCCTGGCTGAGGACAATTCCCAGTTTGAGGGAAATTCATCGGTCTTAATGGGAATACTGTCGGTATGCCCCTCTACCCTTATATTATTCGGGATATCTATAATTTCACTTGAAATATCGGAAAGAACATCTTTGGCTTCCTCATAAATCTCAGCTTTTCCGGAATCAAACATGATTTTCTCACTTAAGCTTATCACCAGCCCCTTTTCATTTATCTGAAGATTTATAACGCTCTCTAATTTATTTTCATGTGCATATTTTTCAAGCCGATCTTTAATCTGGTTTAGCTGCATTTCATTTAAGGTAGCGGCAAGGGCAAACATCATAACAAAAAATATAAGAAGCTGAGTCATTAAATCGCCGTATGTAGTCATCCAGGCAGGGGACCCTTTACCTACTTCTATATCGCCTTCGTCAGGGGAGAGATTTCTGTCTTGCTGTGTAATTTCAAGAGACATTATCTATATTACTTTTTCTTTTTAAATTTTACTTTCTTCTTTTTTGTCTTTTTTTTCGTATTTGCGGAACCTTTTTTTGATTTTTTGCCGGATTTCCCGGAAGCTTTCTTGCTCCCCGCTTTGCCTGCGGTTTCCATAAACGCCGAACGCGGAATATAAGCCCTTAACTTTGATACCGCAATTGAAGGAATTTCGCCGGCATGAAGAGAAAGAACACCCCTTATTATTACTCTTTTAATAAAAAGTTCTTCTTCGGATCGGCGCTTTAACTTGCCGGCTATAGGTAAAAATATAAGGTATGCGGCCAGCGCCCCGTAAAATGTCGTTAACAGAGCCACCGCCATACCCGAAGCAATCTGGGCCTGATTCTGTAAATTAGCAAGCATAAGTATAAGGCCCATAATTGTCCCGATCATTCCAAATGCCGGTGAATATGTACCCAGAGTTACAAATATCTCCTGGCCTATCTTATGGCGTTCCCGCGTAAACGCCAGCTCTGTCTCAAGCTCCTCGCTTATAAGACCCTGGCTCTGACCGTCTACAACCATCTTCACGCCTCTCTTAAAAAAAACATTGTCTATTCCTTTCAACTCGTCCTGTAAAGAGAGGACGCCTTCTTTTGAAGATTTAATTATAAGTTCGCGAAACTTCTGGATATACTGAGCCGGATCCTCTTGTTTTTCCGTAAAAACCTGCTGGACAATTTTAAAAGATTTAACTACCTGATTTAAAGGATAGCTAACAAGCAGAGCGGCAAATGTTCCTCCGAAGGTTATCATTATTGAAGGCATATTTATAAAACCGGCAAGAGCAGCCATTCCTCCTCTTAAAACAACAGAAAAAAGAACAAGAATTAAACCACCGGTAAAACCTATAATAGTTGTAAGGTCCATCTACCCTAACTCTTCAAGCTTTCTGCTTAATGTTTCAATCGCCTCAATATTTATCTGCCGGCGATAATCCTTTACTTTTTCTGTTATTTCGGAAACAGGCTCTTTAACCATTAGCCGGTTACCGGTAGTTAGGGTGATAAGTGTATCGGGGTTGGCCTGCATCGTTTCAATTAATTCCGCATTAAGGACCATACCGTCACCGTTCATTTTAGTAACGTTGATCATCTTATATTTATAGAAACAATATCCCTTTTGCGGAACCTTTTTTAAACTTGGCGGCGATCTTTTTAAATATTGACTTATTGGATTCTTCAAGAGCGCCTATAAGCTCTTTCTGTTTCATGGATAATTTGCGTTTTTCCTGGGACTCTTTCTCCGCCAACTGTGAAAGAGTGGCCTGATCATTGAGAGCAATTTTTAGTGTTTGCTTGAAGCGGGCTTTTTTCTGAACGGCTTTCTGAGCTTTTTCAACTAAAACTTTTACTTCTGATTCCCGGTTTTTCCATCTCTGCTGCCATTTTTCTTCTATCTTTTTTATTTGTTCCGGATCGGCGGACGACGATTGAGAATCCTTTTTAATTTCATCTAAACCTATATCTATCTGAGCTTTTAATTCCTCTATCCTGCTTTTAAGATTCTGGTTTTCTCCGGCAAGATATTTAATCTTTTCTTCATACTTTTTAACTTCTTCATTATCATCGGAAGAAACAGCTTTTTGCTCAAGATGGCTGATCTTTTGGTTTTTGTTTTCTATCTCGCTGAGAGTCTCTTCTAATTCAGCTTTAAATTCGGCGATGATTTCATTCTTGTTTTCAAGTTTTTCTTCGGCTTCGGCATTTTTATCTTCTTCTAACTTCTGCATTGCTCTTTTAAGATTACCTATATTGTTTTCAAGTTCGGAAATTTCATCTTCTTTCTTTTCTAAAATATCTTCCGAAACACCCGAAGCGGTCTCATCCTGAATTTCTTTAATCAAAGACTCGTTTTCTTTAATTCCGGTTTTTAATTCTTCTTCCCTTTTTTGGCTCTTTATATATTTTTCGGATAACTGTTCAAGTTCGCCTTCCTTAATATTTATTTCTGTTTCAAGAGATGCAACTTTAGCTGTATCATCTTCCGATTCGGCATTATTCAGTCTCTCATTAAATTCCTCTAATTTATGGTCTTTTTCATCTAATTCCCGGCGATAATTTTCTACCTCAGCCTGCAGACTCTGAAGTTTTGAATCTTTTGTCTCAATCTCGCTGTATAATTTTGTAACTCTATTATTTGATTCCCCATTAATTTCCTTGATTTGAGTTTTAAATTCCTCAATCTGCTGATTATTAAGTTTAAGTTTATCTAATGCCTCTTCTCTCTCTTTACGGAGGGATAACATCTGATTTTGAGCTTCGTCCGAAAGAGACGAGTCCTCTTTTATTTCATCAATATACTTACCGGATTCATCTTTATAGCTCTTATATTCTTCTCTTAATTTATTTAAATCCTGGTTTTTATTTTCCAGTCTCTGCAATAACCGGCTGTTTTCTTTTTTGGAATTATCAAGTTTATAAGTTAAATCTTGATAATTGTCGGATTTTTCCTTTGACTCTTCTGACCATTTCTGCTCAACTTTTTTTAATAACCTGTCATACCGGTCATTTAAGTTATCTATTTCTCCTTTTAAAACTGATTCTTTCTTCTCAAGTTCAAGTTTTATTATTTTATTTTCTTTTGCTTCTTCATTATATTTATTTTCCCACATATTAGCT
>JAQICQ010000036.1 GCA_027858455.1 Elusimicrobiota bacterium
TACATTGCTTCGACATACTCCGGCGCATAACCCCAGTCTCTCTTGGCATTTAAATTACCTAAATATACTTTATCCTGCAGGCCGGCCTTAATTTTTGCCACAGCTGTCGTGATTTTTCGGGTTACAAACCTCTTTCCTCGGCGCTTGCTTTCATGATTGAAAAGTATGCCGTTGCAGGCAAAGAGATCGTATGCTTCTCTGTAATTTACCGTTACCCAGTAGGCAAAGAGTTTTGCGGCTGCATAGGGGCTTCTTGGATAAAAAGGAGTACCCTCATTCTGGGGAGTCTCCTGTACCTTGCCGAATAGCTCGCTGGAGGAGGCCTGATAGAGTTTTGTCTTTACCCTCGCTTCCCTTATGGCGTCAAGCAGCCTTAGAGTTCCCAACGCGTCAACATCGGCTGTATATTCCGGCTGTTCAAACGAGACACCCACATGGGACTGGGCAGCAAGGTTGTATATCTCATCGGGTTCTATTTTTTCAATTAGCCTACTTAAATTACTGGCATCTACCATATCACCATAATGAAGTTCCAGATTAGCGCCTTTTTCATGAGGATCGTGGTAGAGTTTATCTATGCGCTGGGTATTAAATGTAGATGCTCTCCTTATTATACCGTGTACTTCATATCCCTTTTCAAGCAGAAACTCGGCTAAGTAACTTCCGTCCTGTCCCGTTATCCCTGTTATTAACGCTTTCTTCATAATTATCCTTTATATTCTTCCAGCATACCGCCAAAACCCGCCGTAATCATACTAAGTAAAAGAGATATGCCAAACGCTAATAGAGCTATCTTCTTCCGATTAGGCTTAACCGGACCGCCCGGAAGACTGGCTCTAGAGAGTATCTTTGTATTGCCGGCGTTGATTTTAGATATTAACTCGGCTTCCGTTACCCGGGAATAGACAGCGTCGTAGTTGGTCTGGGTGAGATTTTGTTCCCTTTCAAGCCTCTTGAGATTTTGCGAAATTTCCTGCATTTCCTTTTCTAATTTCAGCACCGAGTCCGTTAAACTTGCCGAGCGTTTTTTAATATAATTTATACGGTCGGCTACATTGCTTAATCTTAGTTCTTTTTGCGCAATCCCGGTCTCCATTTCCTTGTATATGGGGTTTCTTACCTGGGTTATCATTTTCTTGTCTTTAAGCTTATCCCATACGGCATCTACATCATCGCCGGCAAATCTCCATATAGCCTCGTCGGCTAGGGCTTTGCTGCCTGTAGTTACAAACTTGTTGTGTTTTTTAATCTCACTCTTTAAATTTTTTAGGTTCTCTTCTAACAGCTGTTTTTCTTCGGTTAATTCTATAATCCGGCCTGCGTCGGCATTTTGCTGTTCTCTTAGTTTTTTAATCCGTATCTTTTTTGTCTCTATTTGGCTTTTTATCTTTAAGTCTGATATTTTTTCTTCTAATTCTTCTAATTTGGACCGGGACACCTCATATTCGTTTCGTATGAATTTTGCGTATGTGACGGACCCTTCCGACCCTTTGCTTTTAGCAATCTCGACATACGCCTCCCCCCAGGCATTTACCGCTTCTTTTGCCGCAGCGGGGTCATCCGAGATGACTTTAAGTTTAAGCAGACTGGTCTCATCAAGGCTTTCAACCTCATAGCTGATATTATGCCCCTTTAAATCAATATCTCTTTGATTTAAAATATCCATTAAGGATTCTCTGACCCGCGAAGAATTCAGTATCGCTATATGGGTTTTCATAGATGTCGATTCCGGCCCGGGCGCGCTTTCTCCTATGCCGCTTCCTAATGCGGCAGCTTTAAGCGGGGACTGTATGTAGGTAAGGTAATAGGGGTTTATCGTAAGCAATGAGCTTGCCTCATACCTTTTAGGCAGCATAAAAGTAACAATTACGCTTAAAACCGTAACCGCTGATACAAAGGCAGCTATAAACAGACGCCTTTTCCAGAAAACCATAAACAGTTCCCTTAAATCAATCTCTTCTTCCATATTATTTTCCTCCATAATTATATTTCCCCTTGTCTGTATATATCGTGACTTTCTATTACCTCTTTCGGATAGTCCTGTCTAAGTTCATTAAACTGAGAAAGCC
>JAQICQ010000145.1 GCA_027858455.1 Elusimicrobiota bacterium
AGGAGAAAGCAGAACCTTTCCCCCAAACCCCCTGTTCAATTGTATAGGAAAAAAGAAAATTTCTATACAATTAAAATATTTTTTAAAATTTATACACATATTGGTTTATTCTCTCACTACCTTTTCCCGTTCACCTGTCAGGTCAATTACCTTAGACGGTTTACCTCTGCTTTTCATCTCTAAATCAACAATAATATCACATTTAGTTTTTATAGAATCAACAACATCTTTTACAAGAGCCGGCGCGGGCTCGCCCGAAATATTTGCGCTGGTAGCGTAAAGCGGGCCGGTCATAATAAGCAGTTTAAGCAACGGGTTAAAATCCGGCATCCTTACACCTATCGTCTTCCCTTCTTTTGTATTTAAAATAAAAGTCACCGCTCCGGGCCAGTTATCTCTTAATTTTTTTTCGGTAAAATCATCCTTTTTTACCCATTTCCACAAAGAATCTATATTCGGCACAAGCATTGCAAGCGGATTTGCTCTATCCCTTCTTTTTATTGTATATATTTTTTTTACTGCCGCCTCTTTATCGGGACAGGCAAAAAGACCGCAAACCGTGTCGGTGGGAAATAAAGCCACCCCTCCATTCTTTATAGCCGCGGCTGCTTCTTTTATCTTTTCATTCATCTCTTTCTGACAATCCTTTTTTTAAGAAAGCTTTTTTAAGAAACTCTTTTTTAAGAAACATAGTGAGCGTTTATTCTTACATATTCCGTACTGAAGTCGCAACTGTAACAGAGATACTCCTTGTCGCCGTTATTTAAATCTATATCCAATTTGTATTTGGAGCCGGCCATTATTTCTCGGACCTGCTCCTCGGATTCTTTAACAGGAGAACCGTTTTTTATCCAGGCCACTCCGTTAATGTATATATTAAACTTAGTTATTTCTATTCTTATACCTTTTGCCCCTATAGCGCTGACAATTCTTCCCCAGTTAGGTGAAGCCCCGTAAAATGCGGTCTTGCAGAGAGGAGAAGACGCTATTGCCCGGGCGCCTCTCTTTGCTGTCTCTTCATCCGGCGCGCCTTTAAGATTTATTTTGATAAGCTTTGTCGCCCCCTCTCCGTCAGCGGCGATTTTTTCTGTTAATATTCTGCATACTTTCCGGAGATGTTCATAAAATATTTTGTAATTTTCGCATTCCGACTCTATTGTCTTATTTTGCGCCGCGCCGGACGCAGCTAAAATAAGAGTGTCGTTGGTGCTTGTCTCTGAATCTACATTCAGGCAGTTAAAAGTTTTATCGGCGGCGTCTTTTAATGCTTTTTGAAGAATGTTTTTTTCTATCGCGGCATCAGTCATTATAAATGAAAGCATCGTCGCCATATCCGGCTTTATCATTCCGGCCCCTTTTGCAATGCCGGTTATATTTATAGTTCGGCCGTTAATTTCAAATTCCGAAGTAGCTACTTTTTTCACAGTATCGGTAGTCATGATTGCTTCTGCAAAATCGTAAGGTTTAACATATTCTTTTAAAGCGCATACTTTTTGTATATTGTCATCCGGTATGTCAAAGTTTTTCCCTATTACTCCGGTAGAGGCAAAAAGAATTTCTTCTTCTTCTATATCAAATATTTCAGATAAGTGTGAGGAAAGGTCCCTTTGTTTTTTAAGCCCGGCCGGGCCTGTGGCAGCGTTAGCATAACCCTTATTTACAAAGATCAGCCTGTGGCTCTCTCTTGTTAAGTTTTTCCTGCAAAACTGCACGGGATGCGCGGGATTGGCATTTAATGTAAAAATACCGGCGGAGGTAAACCCTTGCGGGGAATAAATAAAAGCAAGATTTTCGGAATCTTTGAATTTGATTCCGGAGAGCCGGAAACCGGCCGGACAGTCCATCTTATTTAAACGAGCCCCAGTGTCTCTTCATACTCAAGCGCAACATTCATATTTTGCACGGCCTGACCGGAAGCGCCTTTTATAAGATTGTCAATCGCAGATATCACTACTATATCCCCCGTCCGGGGAGCATATTTAATACCTATATTGCAATTATTTGTATGAACAACATCTTTTGTCTGAGGGAACATTCCCTCATCAAGTATATTTATGAATTCTTTCCGACCAAAGTTCCGATCAGAGTTTCGATCAGAGTTTCGGCCATAGTGTTTTCGGTAAATTAACCGGAGATCCTCTTCCTTTAAATTATCTGCAATTTTAGCATAAAGATTTGCAAGGATACCTCTCTCTACAGGCATAAGGTGAGGACAAAAGACCAGCGAATCCCATGGTTTATCGGTGACCATACTTAAGTATTCTATAATCTCGCCCATATGTCTGTGAGAATTTACTTTATAAGGAGTGATATTTTCATATCTTTTAGAAAAAAGATATTCAGAATTAAGTTTTTTTCCTGCTCCGGATATGCCGGATTTAGCATCTACATAAACCGATGACTCCAGCATCTTTTCTTTTACAAGAGGATATGCTGCAAGTATAACCGCCGTGGCATAACAACCCGGGTTTGCTATGAGTTTTGCCCCTTTTATCTGTTCACGATTAATTTCAGGGATGCCGTAAACCGCTTTTTTAAGACCTTCGGGGTCTAAATGTTTTGTGCCGTAATAACGCTCATAGTTTTCCGGCGAAGAGAACCTGTAATCAGCTGAAAGATCAATTATAAGCCGGTCTGAACCTGAAAGAGCTGTTATATACTCCATAGATTTTGTATGAGGCAGAGCCAGAAAGAAAACATCACTGTCTGCGGATATACTTCCGGGGGAAGGTTTAATCAATTTTTCCGAAACTATACCTTTTAAAGATGTATGAACATCCGAGATATCCTCTCCTTCATAACTGCGAGAGTAAAGTTTGTCAATATCAACATACGGATGCCGGACCAGGATCTTTATAAGCTCCCGTCCCGTAAATCCGCTCGCACCGAGTATAGATACTTTTATCTTGTTATTCATATTAAAAATATTGTGATCCCCGCCATAAGAAACAGCGGAAGAATTAAAAATACGCCTGCAGTCACTACCCACGGCAGCAATAATACCGCTGCCGCCCTTCTGCCCTTTAAACCATAAAAATAGTTTATAATATTATACTGGCCGTAAAAAAAACGCCATATAAGAAATATAATAAAAAACGCCATAAAAATTATTGCGGCGCCGCCGGCAAATGCTTTCAACACAAGAGCAACCGGCGCAATAAAACAAAACGGACTTAAAGTATAAAAAATACCTGTATAGAGTTTGCCCGGGCTGCACTCCCCTCCGTAAATACCCGCAAAAAAATGATATCCGGCCGAAATCAATAGCATTATAAATAAAGCCGCTGCAATCCTGGCAATAAGTCCCCATGTAAGAAAAAAAAGAGAAAATTCCCGCGACATTTCAAAAAGAAGCGTAAAGCCCGCAACGGCCGATAAAGCCGCAAGGACTAAAATAATTGCCCCATTTTTTCCTGTTCCCTCTTTTGAAAGCCGGTAAGCCGCCTCTCGCGGTGATATAACAAAATTTAAAAAGTTTTCTATCATACGCTTACGGGCGCCATAGATATGCCGCGCCGGTTATGCGGTCTTTTCGAAACCCCAATATATTAGTTCTTTGTTCCATTAGATTAATCAGCTGTTTCCATCCCGAATAATGGGGACGGTAAAGTTTAGCATCTTTTTCTCCCGCCAGTTCTTGGACCAAATCTTTTGCCACCATAATATCCCCAAGTTCATCAACTAAATTAAGTGTCTTTGCCTGACGGCCCGAATATATCTGTCCTTTAGCCAGCTCTTTTACTTTCTCAATATCCATACCGCGGCCCTCACTCACTTCTGTAATAAACTGATTATAGGTATCGTCAACAACTTCCTGTAAAAATTTCTTTTCTTCTTCCTTTAACGGACGGTGCGCCGAACCTACATCTTTATAGGGCCCGCTTTTAATAACTTCCATATTAATGCCTACTTTATTAAAAAGTTCTGAAAGTTCGGCCGTTGTAAATATAACCCCTATACTCCCTACGATACTGCCGGGATTCACAATAATTTTATCACAGACAGAAGCTATGTAATACCCTCCCGAAGCGGAAATATCAGCTACTGAAGCTACTACGGGTTTGCCGGCAGCTTTTACCCGTTTGATTTCCTCCGCAATTTCCTGAACAGCTCCGACCGTTCCGCCCGGACTGTTAATTCTAATAATAACCCCTTTTATACTTGATTTATCTTTGAACTCTCTGAGAATCTGCAGAATATTGGAAACTCCGTATCTCATGCCGAAGCCGCCGCTCTGGCTTGACGAATATATAGGTCCGTTTATATCAACTACACCTATGTAATTCTTACGAGTTCCGGTTATATTATCTATTGATATGGATGTTTGTTTTACGGATTGTTTAAGAGAAAGCAGTACCGCAGATATAATTGAGGTAATAAGTAACAGGAGAATAAGAATCCCTGTTAACTTCTTTGAAACCATTTTTATCTCTTAGAGAATTGTATGCTCTTGCGAGCTTTATGTCTTCCGGGTTTCTTTCTTTCAACGGCGCGTGAATCTCTGGTAAGCAATCCCTTTGCCCGGAGAATTTTTCTGGACTGCTCGTCAAGCTGAGAAAGGCAACGGGATATCCCAAGCTTAATAGCTCCGGCCTGACCGCTCTTTCCTCCGCCTTTTACATTAACTTTAATTGAGTAAGTGTTCTTAATATTTAAAGCTTCAAAAGGTTTGAAAATTTGTTCCATCGGCATCTTATTGGCGCTAAAATAATCATCAAGTGATTTTTTATTAACAACAATACCAGCTTTTTTGCTCGGGGTCATATATACCCGGGCTGTTGCTTCTTTTCTTCTGCCTATTGCATTAAGTCTGTCCATCATTGCTGTCATCTAACTCTTTAACTCCTCGGGCTCCTGAGCAGAATGCGGGTGCTCCGGCCCTGTATATACTTTTAATCTTTTTAACATTTTATCGGCCACCTTATTTTTAGGAAGCATCCCTTTAACGGCATGTCTTATGACGAATTCCGGGTTTTTTTCAAACATAGTTTTAAAACTTTTCGCCTTACTGTTGCCGGGGTACTGTGAAGGAAAGAAATATTCTTTGTCCTCATATTTTTTGCCGCTCACCTTAACTTTATCGGCTTCGGTTACAATCACAAAACTTCCCGTATCCCCTGACGGTTCGTAGTCCGGTTCATCTTTACCCATAAGAACAACCGCGATACGGCTGGCCATCCGCCCTAACACTTTATCTTCCGCACTGATTTTATACCATTTCTTATTCATATTAATGTATTTTAATACTTATCCTTTAAAAGTCAAATATTTATGGGGTGGATGACCGGTTTTGAACCGGCGGCCTCCTGGGCCACAACCAGGTGCTCTGCCCCTGAGCTACATCCACCACTTCCCATAATTATACAACTTAAATTAAAATATTCAATGGTGAGCATTGCCTCACCAAAAATCTAAATGAACTGATTCTTTTTCACTAACTATCTATTTCTTCCTTCCTCGTGGTTTTGTCATTGTTGTCTCTAAATATAGTAACTTCTTCTTTTGTCTTCCCGGTCACGATCCAGCATTTGATGAGGGGAGCCGAAAAAGATTCCAATATGGCGGGGCGCAATTTTTTAATAAAAAGATTCATAAAATAGATAACTTATAGTCGAGAAAAGGTAGAAATAGCAATAAAGT